>DAIPJJ010000169.1:0-9427 GCA_036770325.1 Terriglobales bacterium | reverse complement strand
CGGTCGCGGAGATCCCCGGGACAGACAAAAAAGACGAAGTGGTAATGCTTGGCGCACACCTCGATTCGTGGCACACGGGCACTGGCGCGACTGATAACGGGGCCGGAACCATCGTGATGATGGAGGCTGCACGAATTTTGAAGGCCATCGATGTGCATCCGCGGCGCACGATCCGCATTGCGCTATGGACGGGCGAGGAGCAGGGCCTGTTGGGTTCGCAATTTTATGTGCAGCAGCATTTTGGATCGCGACCTCCGATGGATGAGCCAATCATGAAGGGAATGCCGACGTTGCTTCGGCGCGAAGCTGGCCCAGTGACCGTAAAGCCGGAGCAGGCGAAAGTTGCAGCGTACTTCAATGTCGATAACGGCACAGGCAAAATTCGCGGCGTCTACATGCAGGAAAACGAAGCTGTCGCCCCGATTTTCGAACAATGGATGAAACCGTTCAAAGATCTCGGCATGACTACTCTCACCATGCGGAACACCAGCGGAACCGACCACCTGTCATTTGACGCCGTTGGGATTCCGGGATTTCAGTTCATTCAGGACCCGATTGAGTACGAGACGCGCACTCATCACTCCAACATGGATGTGTATGACCGGCTGCTGCCGGATGACCTGAAGCAGGCCGCAGTGATCGTCGCGAGCTTCGTCTATGACGCAGCCATGCGCGATCAGATGCTTCCCCGTAAGCCAATTGAAAAACCGCTACCGAAAGAGCCCGAGAAGCAGGAAGACGAATAGGCGCTAAGCAGAATCGCGCGCTTGCTTTGAGCGCAAGAAACGGAGTGTTCCGCGCCCGCGGAACAGATAATCTGCATTCATTCTCCGGAAGGTGCCGACCACGTTTTCTGAATCGAGATGCCCTCGCAAGCACTCTTATAGAAATATCCCCCAAATGTCCTCTGCCAATACATCCCGCTACACACTGGTCCTGAATTTTGGGCTGGTTTACGTGTTCTGGGGATCGACGTATCTAGCCATCGATATTGCGGTTCAGCACATTCCGCCGGCACTGATGTGCGGCACACGTTTCACTATTGCCGGCGTAATTATGCTGACGTATTGCCTGGTGCGCGGAGAGAAAGTTCGTTACAGCCCGAGGAGGTTGCTGGAACTGGCAATCATCGGGAACCTGCTGCTGATGGGCGGAAATCTCACGCTTTCCTATTCCGAGCAATATCTGGCGAGCGGGCTCGCTTCGATGCTGGTGGCAACAATTCCATTGTGGTTTCTGGTTCTCGATTCGCTCATACTTCGGCACAATCTCGTGTCCGGCCGGGCCGTTGCCGGGTTGGCGCTGGGGCTCGTGGGCACACTCGTCCTGCTTTGGCCGCAGCTTGGAGCAACCGGAGAAATTGGGCGGCGCCAACTCTTCTGGTCAGTGGCATTGATCGGCGGAGCAGCTACGTGGGCGTTCGGATCGGTACTGTCGAAGAAGTGGCAGTCCGGTTCGCCGACGTTTGCAGAAACCGCCTGGCAGGTTTTCTTCGCCGGACTGGGAAACCTGGTCTTCGCATTCGGGAACCGGGATTACGCTCGCGTGGTGTGGACCTCGCGCGGCATCGGAGCCATGGCGTATTTGGTGGTTTGCGGGTCGCTGATCGGCTACACGGCCTACATCTATATTCTGAGCCATGCAACAACAGCGAAAGTGTCAACATACGCGTATGTGAATCCCGTGGTGGCGGTCTTTTTGGGATGGCTGGTGTTGCATGAGACGGTTGATCGCTATGTCGTGATTGGCAGCGCGATTGTGGTTGCGTCGGTAATACTTGTGACTACAGCAAGCGCGAAGCCGAGGTCCCGGCAATTCCAGGCAGCGGAAGCGGCGGCGGACTAGTTGGATTTCCTCTAGTCCGTAGAGAGCTTCACCACAGAGGACACGGGGAGCACAGAGGTAAAAGCCACAGAGGCAAGATCCGTCCCCTACAATATTGCGAATGCCCAACTGCGTAAGTTGCGGCCGGGAGATCCTCCCCGGCGGACATCCTGACAACATTTGCTCTGAGTGCCGTGCCGCGGCGACGGTGCGTGCTTACCAACAGGCGAAGGCGAACCGCCGCGCAATGTACGCAGCCATGCCGGTGACAATCGGGATCGTCGCAGCAAACGTGTTGGTGTTCATTGGAATGGCACTCTCGGGCGCGTCGCCAATGGAGCCGAGCACTGCGGACCTGGTGCGGTGGGGCGCAAACACCGGGATTCAAACTTTAATCAGCGAGCCGTGGCGCATGTGGACGTCGAACTACGTTCACATCGGAATCATTCATATCGGCCTGAATATGTGGTGCCTATGGAGCCTGGGCTTTTTGGCCGAGCGGGTGTTCGACCGCTGGACCTATTTCCTGACCTACACGTGTTGCGGGATCGCGGGAAGTCTGGCAAGTCTGGGGCTGCACCCACATCGATTTGGCGCGGGCGCTTCGGGCGCCATTTTTGGTCTTGCAGGGGCGTTGATTTCCGCGCTCTATCTCGGACATTTGCCGATTCATCCGCGTGCACTCAAATCGACGCTCAAAAGCCTGGTTCTGTTTGCCGCCTACAACTTGTTTTTCGGAGCAGTAGTTCCAGCGATTGATAACTCAGCGCACATGGGCGGACTGGTTTGTGGACTGATTCTTGGCGCTGTGCTTGCGCCACGCTTGACCACGCCTCCCGACGAAAGGAACGCATGGCGGCGTTGGGTGTTCATTGTCGCAGCAGTTGTGCTGTTCGCAGCTTTTGAGTTGATCCGGCGAGCGGTTGTTCGTGCAAGTTGAATCGAGTTATTCAGATAGCGAAATCCGTTATTGACTCTGCGAACTCCGGCTTTGTCTCTGCGATCTCTGCGGTCAAAACCTTCAAATGCCTGCAGCAAAAAAGCTTTTGACCGCCGCAAAAAGCCTTTTAACCGCAGAGATCGCAGATTAACAGAGGAGTTCGCAGGGAACTGACGTTAAGTGAAAAGAACCCGCTGCTATTCACTACCGGCAGTCTGTTCGTCTTCTGGGGCCACCACTTCCGCCGCCCGGTATTTCACGGCAAACGTCATCTTCTGATTGTTGATTTCAAATGTCGCACGCGTGGGAGCGCGTTCCCAGAGCGGCTGTGCGCAGGCCTGCGGTGAGTCGCCAGTTTCTGAAACTGCTTTCTTGAGCAGCGGCCTGCGCTGCCCAAGCTGCATGATGATCGCGAACACATTCTGGGCATCGTCGGATATTCCGCAATAGGCGGCGTAGTCGCGGAACCAGCTCACCGCCGAAGAATCGGGCTTGAAGTCAGCCAGCGCGATCTGCTGTATTTTTCCGCTCACGCGGTTCACAAGCAGCCATCCGCCTTTCTGCCATTGCCATCGGGTCGGGCCGGTATCCTGGGGGAGCGAGTCGTTCATCTTGTAGATTCTTTGTACGACGAAGGTGCGCTCGGTTACGTCGTGAGCCGGGCCGGTGGTGAACTCTTTTGTGCGCCCGTCAACGTAGATTGTGCGAACTTTGACCGTTGAACCACTACCATTTTCGTCTGCCGAATGTATGGTGATCGCACTGGGCTTGCCAAGGACGACGACGTGAGGTCTCGGTGCTGCGTGAGCCGCGGGAATAAATACTGCAGCACAGCAAATTTCTCGAAGCAATTTCATCCGAAAACATGAACACGCCACCCACTAAAAACGCAAGGTCAAATGAACATTTCGTGGGACGCAGTTTCATTCTGGGAATCAGCGAGAATTGTTTGCCGGCACAATTATGTCAGTGCGATGTTGAGTTTTCAGTGTCGATCACTACTGCAGCCGAAGTGATCGTGATGAAATTCGGCGGCTCAAACATGAGTTCTGTTTGCTCCGTGTCGCCGAGACGAAAGTTGTATACAACGACAGGGGATTCGACCAATTCTGGATCAAATACCCACTTTTTTGTATTTTCGACGCAAGCTCTGCTCAGCAATGGATGCCCTGTGAGGGCGTTTGCCTTGACAACCTTACCTTTAGCATCAACTTCGGCCTGAACTACAACCAACCCCTGAATGCGAGCGGTTCTTGCCAGAGGGGGATATTTAATGTCTAGATCGGAATGAATGACTTGTCCATAGTAGCCATGCCATCCACCGAGAGGTTCGATCGAATCTTGAGTCGCCTCTATACATGCGCTGACGGTAACGAGATTCGGAGGCTCGAATATAAACAAGCTGTTAAGAGAACCACACTCTGCGAGAGTTCGTCTGAAGTTATAAACGATGACGCCGGTGTTAGCTTTTGCCGCTGAAAATTGCCATTTCTTGATGTTGGCCAGTGCTTCGGGTGTTAAAAGGGGGTTTCCAGACATTGTGAACGCCTGTGCTACTTTGCCCTGTTCGTCAATTGTGACCTTCAGCACAACCGGTCCTCTCGATTCGTTCGGCGCATATTGCGCAATCGCTGGATATTTCATCTCTTCAAAGTGGACAACTTCCAGCGCGTTGAAACTTGGGAGAGCGCTGCCCGGAGCATTACTTTGCTGGCCATAGCTTGGGTTAGTAACGGCAAGATACACAAACAAAGTTAATTTCCAAACATCCCTTTGGCCCATTGAAAGCCTCCACACAACGGACACCGCGAAAATATTCTAGTAGCCGATGCCGTTCTATTCCCTCTTTGGACAAGAAAGGTTAATAATTCATCGGGAGCTTTTGAGATTAATCGGGAGCTTTTGAGATTAATCGGGAGCTTTTGAGACCAATCGGGAGCTTTTGAGACTAGAGGAGCCATTGTGATTCGATATTTGCTTGTCGCAGTCTGTGCCGCCTTCCCAATATGCGCAATACCGTTTACAGCCGGCCAGCAGGAGCAACCTTCCGTTGCTGAATTCGCCGATCCGCAGATCAAAGCCGCGCTGCAGGAGATTTCGGCGGGGCAGGTGCAGTCGGATATCGAAAAGCTGGTGAGCTTTCAGAACCGCAGCACGCTTTCGGCACAGGATGCCCAATCGATTGCGGCAGGGCGGGGAATTGGAGCGGCAAGGGAGTGGATTAAAAGCGAATTCGAACGGTACTCGAAGAACTGCGGCGGCTGCCTGGAGGTGAAGACGGATAGTTTCATTCAGCCGGTCAGCCCGCGCGTGGCTGCGCCGACACGGATCACAAACGTGTATGCGGTATTGAAAGGGACGAATCCGGAAGATGCGAAGCGGATTGTGCTGGTGACCGGCCACTACGATTCCCGCAACAGCACGAACGAAAACGTGACCGATGCCGCCCCCGGCGCAAACGATGACGCGAGCGGTACGACGGTCAGCCTTGAATGCGCGCGAGCGCTCAGCAAACTGAGGTTCCCCGGCACGATCATCTTCTTGACCGTGGCCGGAGAAGAGCAAGGGCTAGATGGCAGCAAGCACTTTGCAGAGTTCGCGAAGTCGCAGGGCTGGGACATTGAAGCCGCGCTGAACAACGATATTGTGGGCGGCGACAAAAGTCCCGGACAAGATCCGAAAGTAGTGCGAGTCTTTTCCGGAAGCATTCCGGAGAATGCCACCGAAGCGCAGATCCGGATGATTCGCAATCTCGGTGGCGAAAATGATTCGCCTTCGCGGGAACTGGCGCGGTATGTCGTCGAGACGGCGCGGACATATGATACGGAGGTTTCGCCCCTGCTGGAGTTCCGTCTGGATCGTTATCTGCGCGGGGGAGACCACATCTCTTTCAACGAAGCAGGGTATCCGGCGGTTCGGTTTACGGAGTATCAGGAGAATTTCACTCGCCAGCACCAGGACCTGCGAACGGAAAATGGAATCGAATACGGCGACTTGCCGAAGCATGTGGATTTCAACTACGTGGCGAACGTCGCTCGCGTGAATGCGGCAACGCTGGCGTCACTGGCCGCCGCACCCGGTGCTCCGCAGAACGTCAGGATCGAGACCAAGCAACTGGTGAACGATTCGACTCTGCATTGGGACGCGCCTGCCGATGGCCGCGCCGTGAGCTATGTGGTGCTCTGGCGTGCCACCGCTGCGCCCGATTGGGAGCATTCGCAACTGAGCAAGGCCACGCGACTAACGCTACCCGTCTCTAAGGACAATGTGATTTTTGCCGTGCAGTCGGTGGATGAAGCCGGGCACCGGAGTGCGCCCATCGTGCCTTCGCCAGAGCGCTAGGGACTGCTAGGATGGTTGTGTGGCGCGGGCGCCCTCGCCCGCGATTGGCTCGTCAATGCCTAGAAATGTCAGCTTCGATATGGGATTCCCGCCGTTTCGCGGCGCGGTGCGCCAGCTAATTCTGGCAAGTGCCGCAATCTATGTGGTCACGCTGCTGCTGCTTTCCTTTGCGGCGCCGACGGGGCAGAGCCTGATTGCTCATGGCGCCCTCAGCCCGAACGGGATTCATCACGGCTGGTTGTGGCAGTTCGTTACTTACGCCTTTATCTATGTCGATCCGATAGATTTTCTTCTTTCGCTCTTAGGCGTCTATTTTCTTGGCTGGGCGGTTGAGGAGCGAATCGGCCCTGGGCGGTTCTATGGCTTGTTTTTCGGAAGCACGATACTGTCAGGAGTGGCGGGATTTGGACTGTCGGTCCTCGGCCCGCATCTGCATTCCGCGACGTTTGCACAAGGGGCGGCAGCCGGATGCGGAGCCGCCGTCAATGCAATTCTGATGGTTTTTTATTTGTTCAACCGCAACGCGCCCATCATGCTGTTTCCACTACCCATTCAGTTCCCGGTGAAGTGGATGGTCATCGGCATCGGCGGAATCGAAACCGCATATTTACTTCTTCATGGCTTTGGCCTCTATGATTTCGTGTTGCTGCTGGGGCTCGGTGCGGGATACGTCTGGTACGCCGTATTTCTGACACGCAGAAGCTCTGTGGGTATTTCCGAAAAATATTACAGCCTGCGCAACTCGTACTACCGGTGGAAGCGCCGCCGAGCCGCGCGCAAATTCGAAGTCTACATGCGTGACCATGACCGCACCGTCAGCTTCGATGAGCACGGCAACTACATTCCTCCCGACGACGACAAGAAAAACGGCGGATCGAAGTCGGGATGGGTGAATTAAACCAGCCATCAGCAATCAGCCGTCAGCTAAAAAGCAAGTTTGTCAATCAGCCGTCAGCTAAAAAGCAAGTTTGTCATCCCGAACTCGCCCACGGAAGGAGGCGAGAGAGGGACCTGACGATGCCCGTACACCAGCAATGGCGTGGACGGCATCACAGATCGATTGGACACTAGGGTTTCGTCCGGAACGGCGCCTATGGTCGTGTACCCTGACGTAAGGTCCCTCTCTCGCGCGGGCGCGAGTTCGGGATGACAGGATGTCGGGGGTTCGGCAGCCGTGAGTGTTCAATCTCAGCCAAACCACAAAGCAAGACTCAACGCGATGTCATTTCGAAGCGAGAGCGTAGCGTAGAGCGAGGAATCTGCTGTTTGGCAGCGAAAAGCAGATTCCTCACCGCTGAAGCGGTTCGGAATGACAGTGGGTTGTTCTGGCTGATTGAGTGCTGAGTGCTTGCTACGCGCTCACCAGCGACCCAATCTTCTCGCCGGTGACAACTTTCGCAATATTTCCGTGCTGGTTCAGGTTGAAGATGATGATGGGAAGATTGTTGTCCTTGCAGAGCGAGATCGCAGTCGAGTCCATCACCTTGAGTCCGCGCTTGAGCACTTCCATGTAAGTGATCTGCGTAAATTTGGTCGCGTCCTTCACGATCATGGGATCGGCGTCGTAGATGCCATCGACTTTTGTAGCTTTCAAAATCGCATCCGCTTTGATTTCCATTGCCCGAAGCGATGCGGCCGTGTCGGTTGAAAAATAAGGATTGCCCGTGCCGCCGGCAAAAATCACGACGCGCTTTTTTTCCAGATGCCGTAAAGCCCGGCGCCGGATAAATGGCTCGGCCACCTGGTTCATCTCAATCGCCGATTGCACGCGAGTGTAGACGTTCTGCTTCTCAAGTGCGTCCTGCAGGGCGAGTGCGTTGATGACCGTCGCCAGCATGCCCATGTGGTCCGCTGAGACGCGGTCCATGTTGCGTGCCTGTTCGGCAACGCCGCGAAAGAAATTTCCTCCGCCGACGACGATCGCAATCTGAACTCCAAGAGCATGCACTTCGGCAAGCTCGGCGGCGATTTCGTGAATGCGGGTGGGATCGACTCCGAAGCCCTGCTTGGCGGCAAGGGCCTCACCAGAGAGCTTCAGAAGGATGCGTTTGAAAATTGGCTCAGGCATCGTCAATCAATAATAACGCGCACAGAAGAAATGAAACGAGGCTACTTGAAATTCCTGACGAAAATGAGCGCAGCGCAGCCGGCAAATCCAACACCAAGAAACAAGAAGAGCAATCGTCCCCAATTCGGAATTGGCCACACCGCTTCAGGGGAGCGCCCACGTCGTTTCCTGAGAGACCCGGTCATTGCGCACTGGAAGGAAGCTATCGCCAAGAAAATTAGCCAAATAATGTAGTCGATGTAGCGCATTCGTTACTAACAGAAAAGGGCACCTTTCGGTGCCCTTGAATTACTCAGCCTTTTGCTCCGGCTTTGAGATGGCAATAGTCTCGCCGGCATCGCCGACTTTGAATCGGGCGAACCGCCGGACGGAGATGTTCTCGCCCAGCTTGCCGATCTTGGTCGAGATCAGCTGCCGGATCGAGACGGTCTGGTCCTTGATGAAGGGCTGCTCGTACAGGCAGACCTCCTCGTAGAACTTTTCCATCTTTCCGGTCACCATCTTCTCAGCGATGTGCTGCGGCTTGCCGCTGGCCATTGCCTGCGAGAGGTAGATCTCCTTTTCGCGAGCAAAGTCTGCCTCAGTTACATCTTCCTTGCGGACGTACTTCGGGTCGCTCGCCGCGATGTGCATGGCGATATCGTGCACCAGCTCTTTGAAGTCGTCGGTGCGGGCAACGAAATCGCTCTCGCAATTGACTTCGACGATCACGCCGATCTTGCCTCCCGCATGGATGTAGCTGGCGACAGCACCTTCGCTGGTCACACGAGTGGCCTTCTTCGCGGCAACGGACACGCCTTTCTTGCGCAGAACGACCACGGCCTGCTCAAAGTCACCTTTGGCTTCGGTGAGGGCCTGCTTGCAATCCATCATCGGTGCCCCGGTCTTCTCGCGGAGCTCTTTAACTTGTGCTGCAGAAATATTCACGGTAGTTGTGCTCATAAAATCACGTTTCAAGGTTTCAATGTTTCGAAGGTCTCATGAAACCTTGAAACCTTTGAAACCTGGCCTTACAAATTTTGACCCGCGCCGTTTCGATCTCGCGCGGGCCGGATCCCTCAGGGGCTAAAGCCCCGCTGATTTGTGTTCTTCGTCGGCACGAGTGAACTCGTGCCCTTCCCGATCCTGCTCTGACAAAAACCTTAACCTGCTGTCATTCCGAACCGCTTCAGCGGTGAGGAATCTGCTTTTTCCGGAAGTCTACAGCCCAACGTCCGCCTGTCCAACGACCAACGACGAACGACCAACGACAC
>DAIPJJ010000168.1:0-9432 GCA_036770325.1 Terriglobales bacterium | reverse complement strand
TCCCTTCCCTTCCTGCACGGTAATGAATTGATTCGGCTTTACAGAAGGGATCGAGTCCTTGTGCCCGCTAGGCCAGGTGATTTCGATGGTCATCGATTTCACTACTCCAGGTTTCCCCAAACCGAACGTCAACGGCAGTTCACTCTGCGACAAATAGCTTGAGCCGGTTTTGACCATCGCGGAGTGTCGCTCGCCGGTATTGGTCTTCACTGTGACTCTCGCGCCGATGCCGTCTCTGTTCGATTTTGTGCCGATCGTCTTGACGCGGAGAACCTCGTTCTGATTTCCATTGTCGTTGCGCAGCAGGCGCGCATTCCCTCGATTGTCCATGATGACGAGATCGAGATCGCCATCGTTGTCGTAATCGAGATACGCAGCGCCTCGGCCCACAATCGGATGTTGCAGCGCAGATCCGAGCTTGCTGGTCACATCTTCAAACCTATTATTGCCTTCATTGTGGAAGACCTGCTGCGGCTGGGCGTACTTAATCGTTGGCTGTAATTGACTGATGTCATCCGCGACGTGTCCATTCACGGCAAGGATGTCAGGCCGGCCATCGAGATCGTAGTCAAAGAATAATGCGCTGAAGGTTAACGACTGCAGGGTCATTCGCGCAACGCCGGTGCGGGGCGCCTCGTCGGTGAACAGGCCAGAGCCGTCGTTGTGGTAAAGCGCCATGCCTTCATTGGAAAAGTTTCCGATTATCAGACTCTGCTGGCCGGAGTTGTCGTAGTCGGCAACGTCGGTGCCCATGCCGGCGCGCGCGGTGCCTGCCTCGCCAAATGCAATCCCAGCGGGAACACCTTCATCGGTGAAAGTGCCGTTATGGTTGTTGTGATAGAGCTTGTTTGGCTGAGTGTCATTGGTAACCAGCAGGTCCATCCAGCCGTCATTGTCGAAGTCAATAAGGGCTACGCCGAGCGCTTTGCTCGTATTGTCGAGAAGTCCAGCGTGTTTAGTTACGTTCTCGAACGTGCCGTCGCCCTTGTTGTGAAAGAGCATCGAACTCTCGCCGTTGTACGTGCCAGGGGTGCAATAGGATTTGCCCTTCCCGGTGAGCGAGCAATATTGATCCGTCGCGATTGACCACTTCACGTAATGGCCGACAAAGAGATCGAGCTTGCCGTCATTGTCATAGTCAACCCACGCGGCGCTGACGCCAAAGCCGGGGCTGGCAACTCCGGCTTTGGTGGTCACATCGGCAAACCGTCCGTTGTGCAGGTTGTGAAATAAGTGACCATTCCCAACAGCGCTGATGTAAATGTCGTCGTAGCCATCGTTGTCATAGTCGCCTACCGTGCAGCCGAGCCCGTACATCACAATTGCGAGACCCGACTGGCGCGTAACATCGGTGAAAGTACCGTTTTTATTATTGTGATAGAGCGCGGGAAACGATTTGCCGGTCTTGTGGCCGGGCCAGTCCATGGAGTTCACGAGCAGAATGTCCTGCCAACCGTCGTTGTCGTAATCAATCGCGCACACGCCCGGGCCCATCGTCTCCGGAAGATAACGCTTGCCGAAAGCGCCCGAGTTGTACTTAAAATGAATTCCCGACTGTGCAGTTACATCGAGAAACTGGACAGGCCCTGATGGACGAGCGGCCTGTGATGCCGTAGCAGCGAGCACAGCAAAACAGCTTCCAACTACCGTGAGAAGAAACAGGAAGAAGAATCTTTTTTTGAACATGAGAAATTTGGGCTGCGCAACCATCACCCGTTCGGCAGAGCAGCTTTCGCCATTTTCTGGCGCGATTGAAGCCACATTTCGATTAAGAGCGCAGCAGGCCCAACGATGAACAGCGCATAAAACGGGGCGTACACGCTTTGATCGAGCCGCAATAGCATTTCAACCACGGCAATCAGGAACGCCACCAGAATCTGCCCGCGCTTCGAGCGCACGGTCGTCTTCGGGTCAGTGATCATGAAAAATATGAACAACTGATACATCGGGCCCGTGATCGGCGCAATTTCAGACTGCCACGGATCATGGACTATCCAACTGCGCAGAAATGCAAACGCAAAGAACGAGATCACGTAAGTCGCGGTGATGTGCAAACGCTTCACGCGCCACACGATCACGAAGCCCAGGACCCAGATCACGACCATCGGCAGCAGGTAATTTCCCCACTGAATGCTCAGGCTGGCGACGGTCTCCGGCGCAAGAAACAACATGGCCGAAACGCCGAAATTCGAAGGGTTCCAGATGTGCCGGTCTTTTAGGCGCAGCACGTACTTGGACGTGATCGAAATTGCACTGCAAAGCGCATACGGCCAAAACGCCGGCGAGCGCAGCAGAATGCCAACGCTGATTCCAGTGATGTACGAGCTCGCCGGATGCGGCCATTTACCGAGAAAGATTTTCCCCAGTACCAGTTCCGTCGCGATGCTGGTAGCGATAGCAAGCAGAGTCTTCGGATAGCTTTCAAGAATTCCAAAGGTGAAGTGGCCTACCAGCAGAATGCAGGTAATAAAAAGAGGCGCAACATAACGGCTGTCGATCAGGGCCCGTTTATGCGCCGCCGATTGCGCCGCTGGTGGCGGAACTAGAGGTGCTGTTTGACTCATGCCGGCTCTTTAATCTTGTACAACTGATCGGCAGCAGGTTTGTCCAATGTCTGCACTTTGCCCGAGGGCCAGCGAATGACGGCCTTCTCGACCTGTGCCGACTTTCCCAGGCCGAAATGCAGGCGGCGCTGGTTTTCCGCGCAGAAGCCGCTGCCGCCCGAAACTTCCTGCACCTGTTTCTGACCATTCCAGAATAGGGTGACTTCGGCGCCGATCGCGCTGCGATTGCTGGACGTCCCCTCGAGTTGAAATTCCATCCACTGATTCTCGGGTGTGACGGTGTTCTTATAGACCAGCAGCGGCCCGCGCTGATTCGCAACAACGACGTCGAGAACGCCCCGGTTCCACAGATCAGCCATCGCTACGGAACGTCCGTCGTGCGTGTCAGTCACACCGACAGCCTGCGCTACATCGACAAAATGCCCGGTGCCGTCGTTCAGCCAGACATCCTTATGCTGATAGCCGGAGAGGCTTCTCCCTTCCATCGCTGGCCAGTTCTTCGCGTCTTCGATGATGAGACTGTGTCCGCCGGCGATTTTCGAGAAGTCATACCAGTAGTTGCGATTGCGATCGAGCGAAACATAACCATTGGTGAGAAAAAGGTCGAGCGTGCCGTCGTTATTCAGATCACCGAACTGCGCGCCGAAACTCCAGCCGCCAAGTTCAACTCCCATGTCGCGTGCCAGATTCTCATAGCGTATTCCGTCCCCTGACGTTCCCTCGCGCGGAACCCATAAGTTGTTACCCTGAATGAGAACGCCATTCTCGGAAATATTGCTGACATAAACCGCATACTGGCCACGATTGAGCACATCGCCAAATGCCGCGTTCATTCCGCTCTTCGGAGAAAAGCCGACGCCGACCTGCTCGCCCACTTCGTGGAAATGCTTGCCGTCGTTGAAATACAGCTCAGAGACACCGTAATCATTTGCGATGAAGAGGTCAGGGTGCCCGGTTCCGCGTAAATCGGCCGCGGCGGCGGCAAGGGTCCATCGGCGGCTGTCGATTCCCGCCTGATAAGTCACATCTTCAAACTTGCCATTGCCGAGATTGCGAAATAAATATTTGCGTCCACCATTCTTTGCGTATTCGAAACTCTCCGGCATCATGCGCGTGTTGGCCAAGTGCCAAAGATCGACCTTTTCGGAGTAATACCCGCCGATAAAGAGATCCAGAAGACCATCGCCGTCGTAATCAAACCAGATCGCGGTATTCGCGTTCACCCAACCTGGAAGCCCCGCCTGATCGGTAACGCGAGTGAAACCATGGCCCTGTTCATTGTGGTAGAGGTCCGGCTTGCCCCATTTGTATAAGAGGAGATCGTCGTATCCGTCGTTATCGTAGTCGCCCCACACCGCGCCCATCGAAACTCCGGTGCCCAGTTGATTCACATCGGCAATGCCCAACTGGCCGGCAACGTCCGTGAAAGTCCCGTCATGGTTATTGCGATACAGCGCGTTCCTGCTGCCCTCCCCGCTATTGGTCACGTAAATGTCGGGCCAGCCGTCGCGATCAAAATCAACAATGGAAACCGCCGCTCCCATCGACGCCACCTGCGGCATGATGTGATCGAGCTTGTGATCGAGCGTGGGAGCGTGATGGGTAAAATCAATGCCGACGGAATGCGAAACTTCCTGCAAACGGAATCCGTAGCGCTGCAGTGCGTCAGCCTGAGCTGCGGCCGCGCGGCGCGCAGAAACTTGCCTGAGAACAAATGGTACTGCCAGCATGCCGGCCAGCACCAATGCAAGAACCATCCTCAAAATACCGCGGCCCGTCACCTGGTTACCTCACTTCGCAATGAGTTTTCAAAGACCTCCGGAGTGATGTATCGCGTGTGATAGTTCTCCCAATCTTCAGGATGTTGACGGTATACCCACTCATCCTCGAGCGCGCCTGGCCGCGTGGTGTAGGAAACCTTCGCGTGATACGGAAGCGGCAGCACAGTCTTTGAAAATGTCGAGTTGAAGTCGCCATCTTTGATCCAGCCATCGCCCATGATGACGAAGTCGCGCACCCATCCGGCAGGCGGAGGCGGCTGTTCAGGAAACCGCAACGAGAGTTCATCTCCCGACGCGACAATTACGTAGCGGTCGTCAGTTTGCTTGATTAGTTCCCGCACATCCCCATAACGCGTGTAGTAGCCGATCAAATCGCGCCAACGCTGCTTTGACCCCTCTAGTCGATTGTAATCGGGAACTTCGGGAGCACGCGGCGCACCCGCCGGCATCTGCATCACTGAATATCCGCGATAGTGCAGGTCGGCAAGGTTCGGCTGCAGAGTCGTTTGCTTTACGGCAACATTCGGAGCGCCTTGCGCCCAGTGAATGGCGTCCCAATAAATTTCCAGATTCGTGCGCAGGCGAACTTTGCGCGGACTGCCAGGGCGAAAGACATTCGTTAAGTTGAACAGGATTGTCTTCTTTCGCCCAGCCGGAAATCCGAGATTGTCCTGCGCCGTGACCCAACCACCATTGCCATCCGGCACTTCGACGCTGAGCCCATGAGCACGCCAGCGATGTCCTTGAGTGATAGCAACGTTCACCGAAGATTCCGTATCGTGGATCGAGCCTTGCGCAACCAGATAGAGTGGGCCGCTCTTCGGCGCATCGTCGCCCAAGTCGACTTCGACGTAGTGATCGCGAGTCAGGCCTTGATACTGTCCACGGCCAAAATTTGCCAGCGCTTTGCCGTCGAGATTGCGCAAGACTTCAGTTACATCGTTTCCATCGTCGTCAGTTGCATGAGCAATGTCATGCGGCGTATCCACAGTCGTAAAGCCTAACTTCGCAGGGGGAATTACAAAGCGCTCATCCACGTAAATTTCTGTCCCCACCGGATGATCGACCGCCATCAGCGAAATATAGTCGTAGTAATAGACCTCCCACAGTTCGGCCGTGATGCGCAGGTCGTAGTAGCCGTCGTGCGGCACCAACTGGTCGCGTCCAATCTTGTACCATTCGCCGGTAGTCGCGATATCTGCTGATCCCAGTGTGTTGATCCGGAGACCAATCGCCGAGCCCCATGGCACGGCATCTTTCACGAATTCCATCTGCTTGCCGTTGTAGGCAAATAGGAATGGACATGAAGCTTTCAGCCGCTGCTCGGTCACGACATCCTGATCGGCTTTCACGTCGAACTCGGCCCGCATTGTTCCGTTCGGCCAGACCACGCGAACCACATCGGATTCCGGCTGCTCGCCCAGTCCAAAATGAAGTTGTGGCCCAGCGATTGGCTGTTTCTGTACAAGCAGCCCGGAACGAATTTCAATTTCGCCGCCGATTCCGAATGGATTAATGCGCTGATCGCCTGACGCTTGGGCTGCATGCGGCCTGACAACCTGCCAGTGATAATTTTTTGAACTCTGATTCATCGCTTCGACCGGATGGCCATCCGCGGTCAGCCCGAGCAAATCAAGCTTCCCGTCGGAGTTCAAATCAGCCACAGCGAACACGGTTGGCGGTCCGAGCGGATGATCGAGCAATGTGAACGTATTGTTCTCACCGCCCAGCCAGACGTATGCGCCGCCATTATCAGTTGAGCCCGCAGATACACGCGCCAGAACAAGATCGAGAGCGCCGTTGTTGTCGAGATCAGCCACGTACAGCCGAACGTCTGCATTGAGGAACTCGGCCGAGTTCGGAACATTCGCGACAGGAACAATCTCCCACTTCTCGCCGTCTTCCTTGTTGGAAATTCGGTCAATCGTTCCGTCAGACTGAACTGCAATCAGATCCAGAATGCCGTCGTTGTCCGCGTCATCTACGGCAATCGCTTTCATCGCAAGCAGGTTCGCGGGCAATGAGTGCTCGGCGAACTGTCCCTGGCGCTCGTTCATGAAGACGTGCAGGCGGCCCGCACCGTCGAGGATCGCAGCGTCAGGATTTCCATCGCCGTCAATGTCCAGCCAGCTGAACTGGCGCATGCCTGAAATTCCGCTAAAAGGACGGACCACTGTGAAGGTACCGTCGCCGTTGTTCCGGAGTACGGTCGGCGTGCCATCGCTCGAGCCAAGCACGATGTCGAGATCTCCGTCGGCTTCAATATCGACGGCCCATGCGCCACTGTATTTCGCGTTGAGCACGTCTTTGGGCAGCTTCGTCGCGGACGTCACGTCGGTAAATTTGTTTGGACTGTCCTGCCGAAACAGACGGACTCCTCCAGCTCCCGCGAGCACCAGGTCCGCCTTGAAGTCGTAATTAAAATCGACGCCAAGAATTCCTTCCGGCGAAGGTGCCGCGGCGGCGCCTGCACCCGCCGGAAATGGAACGCTTGCGCCACTGTTGAGTTGAACGCTGCGCGCATTCGCTTCCGCGATAACTGGCGCTCCGCTGCTGCCAAGCTGGAGGGCCCCCACCCAACTCGATCGTCCCGCACCGCTCGCGGAAACCGCCTGGTTTTGGAACGAAATCGAAGTATCAGCGGGAGCCGTCGTAAATGACGGTGATTCCATCCGCACAAAATGCGTGAACGGCGCAGCCTCCTCGCCCGGAGCGGCCTTCACCGCCGAAAGACTTTGGCGATACTCGGGCACTCGCATCAGCGTGTTACGCAGGAAAACCGTCCTAGTGGCAGCGGCGCGCGTGTTCGAACTTGAAACGGCACTCTGCAATTCGGCGAGCTGCTGTTTCACTTCCGACGGCCAGTCGGAAGAGTGGGAGGATATTTGCGCTACTGTCGTTTGCAGGCCGCCTTGATCGCCTGCTTTCGCAAGCACTCGTGCAAGTTCGAGTTGAGCGGCCAAATTGTCCGGCTGCACCTTCAGAATATTTTTCAGAATCTGCTGGACTTCAGTCTCGCTGTTTGCGCCTCCCTGGCGCTCGACTTCTTCGGCCAACTGATAAGCCGCGCGCAGGTTCTGTGGATTCAGTTCGACTGCTTTGCGTAAATCAGCAATCGCTGCATTTGAGTTGCCGCGATCACTTTCAAGCAATCCCAAAAGATCTTCGAGGTGATCATTCTTGGGAGCGAGATCGTGCGCCTTCTGCAACCTTTGCGCGGCGATATCGTAGTTCCGCTGGCGTAAAGCAAGCACGCCCCAGTTGGCCCATCCCGCGGGCTCTCCCGGCGCAAGTTTGGTCAGCGAACCTAATTCGCTGTCCGCGCGTACGTCGTTGCCGACTTGCAAGGCTGCGAGGCCGATGTAGAAAGTCCGGGCGGCGGTCGCATACTCAGGGGAACCCTTCCGCGGGACTGGCGGCAGGGAGTGGCAGCCAACGAGCAGCGATGCGAGCACGCCGACCACAAGGGTTTCTACATGTCTATTGCGTGCCGCAGCAAAATTTAGGGAAAAATTCACGATTGTCAGTAACTGATGTCGATCTTATAACGCAGCCGCTTCGCTCCCGCCCTTCGCGCGATTCCCTGCAGCGCCTTGCAGTACAGCGGCCTTCGGCAGTTGACCCGGCATTCCTGCCGCCTTCCTGCGAATCATCTTCTTGCGCCGCGACATGCCTCGATACCACATGAACCCCGCGAACGCGAATGGCAGAGCATATAGCGCCAAATCCCACCTGCCGAGACCTGTTGGCGTCGGCTCCACGCGAGATAGAATTTCCTGATTGCCTGCGGAACTCTTCATCACCAGTCGCACCCGCCAGAACTCCTGCTGGTCGAACTCAACCCGGTTCTGATCAAACTGGACGTGATCACGAACGGGATCGCGCCACATTTCATAAGTTCTTTCGGAGAGCCTGCCGGTTTCCGGCTGAACTGCGACTTCCATCTTGAGGTCACTCGGAATCTTCGCTCCCGGCGCGGGATCGACAATTACAAAGAAAGTTCCATATCCGAGGTCGGGATGCGTCCACAATGCAATCACGTACGGCCCGACTCTTCGATTTTCGAATAGCGGAAAAGGCGGACCATTGTGCGCTCTCGCAGGAACGGGCAGCACGACGCAGAGCGCGACAACTGCGAAAAGCGCTCCGCAACAACTTCTGCCGGGTTTTGCGAAATTCCACACGTGCTCTGGCCTTAACTCATCATAAATGTTGCGCGCATCTCCATCGGCTGGAATGTCAGCCACACCGAAGCCGCGCAAATCAAAAAGCAAACCATCGCCCAGGGAACAAACGCTCTCATCGGATGCCCGGCGCAATCGTCTTCCGCGAGCTTGTGAGTTACCAGGAGAGATCCAACCAGTCCGAGTGCGATAAATCCCAACTCGATCGGCTGCACGAAGCGAACAGGAACGCCCGTCCATGTCCATAGCGGCTGGCCAAGGTTCACGCCCAGGTTCGCAAGCGCGCTCTGCGTGACGGGAACAATCGTCAACAGGCCTGTGAAAAAATGAAATCCATAGTGCGCCAGCCACATGCCAAAACCAAGCGGCACGAGCGCGTAGCTGTAGCGAACAGCCGTCGGAATCAACGGTCGACTGCTGCCGTGAAACGCGCGCGCGAGCCAGGCCGCCCCGCCTAACAGTAGCAGTGGCTCGATGATCAAAAGCACGGCAAAGATCACTGCCAATATGGGCGCTCGCGCAGTAACGTGCATCAGGCGTGACAGCCATTGCTCGACAACATAAATCGGGCTGACCATTCCAAATGCGTTCACCAGAGCGCCAAACACGAACACGATGCCCAGCACAGACAAGTCTTTTCGTCGCGAAAACAAACCTATCCCCGAACGAAATGGATCGCTCATCAATTCGCTCGCCGGCAGTCGGCTGGTAATACCAACGTTGTCATGCGGACAAGCGTGAACGCAGTCCAGACAAAACGTGCAATCCATGTTTCCGGCCTTGAGCGGCTGGAAGAGTGCCAACTCGCAGCCACGCTGAATTACAACCAAATCTGATCCCGGTGCCCGTCGTCCGCGAATGCAATCTTTTGTTCCGCAGTTCGCGCAAACCTTGTGGTCTCTT
>DAIPJJ010000167.1:0-9473 GCA_036770325.1 Terriglobales bacterium | reverse complement strand
TCTCCCCAATTCCCGGCACCGTCCTTCCCACTACGGGCGCAATCTGCCGCACCTGGCCCATCAACTCTTCAAACTGATCTGGATATAGCGACTGCATTCCATCCGACAATGCTTTATCTGGATCGCAATGGACTTCGATCAGCAGGCCGTCGGCGCCAACTGCGACAGAGGCGCGGGAAAGTGGCGTGACTTTGTTGCGCTTGCCCGTACCGTGACTGGGATCAACAACGATTGGTAAGTGACTCAACCGCTGGACCGCGGGGATGAGACTGAGGTCAAGCGTGTTGCGAGTATGGTCGGCAAAGGTGCGCACGCCCCGCTCGCACAGAATCACGTTGTAATTTCCTTCGCTCATTACGTATTCGGCAGCCATCAGGAATTCTTCCAAAGTCGCCGACATACCACGTTTCAAAAGCACCGGCTTTCGAGAACGCCCGGCTTTCTTGAGCAGGGAAAAATTCTGCATGTTTCGCGCGCCGATCTGAATTACGTCGGCGTAGTCTTCTACCAACTCGAGCGATTCGTTGTCGATGGCTTCGGTCACGATTTTCATTCCAAAATGGTCGCGAATGTCGGCCATAATTTGCAGGGCCTCTTCCCCGAGTCCCTGAAACGAATACGGCGAGGTACGCGGCTTGTAAGCTCCGCCTCGGAAGAATTGGGCTCCGGCGCGATGCACGCGCTCGGCAACCGCAAATGCCTGCTCGCGAGTCTCGATTGCGCATGGCCCGGCGACAATGGCCAGCCCGGGCCCGCCAAAAGTCGCGTCAGTACCGGGGAAACTTACCACCGTGTTGTCGGCTTTCATGTCGCGGCTGACCAGCTTGTAAGGCTTGGTGACGCGAATGATTTCCTGTACACCCGGCATTTCTTCCAGCGTGCCCGCTTCGATTTCGCCGCGGTTTCCGGTTACGCCAATTGCGGTGCGCTCGGCTCCAGGCAAGGCGTGGGGCCGCAGACCAAGGGTTTCAATCTTTTCGCACACGGCCCGGATCTCTTCCGGTTTGGCGTGCGCCTGCATGACTACCAGCATGACTTCACCTCGAACTTACAAGTCTAAATGTGAACCGATAGTGGGGCAATGGCATGAGTTGTAGAGACGTAGCTTGCCAAATGTCGCGGTTTCAGCCGCCTTTGCAATGGAAGACGTTGCAAGCAACAGCTCTACGGGAAGCTTATTCTGTTCCCATGCCGCGCTCCATTGCTCAGGAACAGGACATCCTCAAAATGCCGGTCCCCAGACGTCTCCCGAAGCTGACCTCGCGCCGCATCGGGATTCACACTTCTTCAGCCGGGGGAGTGGAAAATGCTGCCGAGCGGGCCTATCGCCTGGGATGCAACACTCTCCAGATATTCTCTTCCAGTCCAAGGCAATGGAAACCGTATGAGTTGGGGCGTCCGCAATGCGAGCAGATGACGCGATTGCGAGAGAAGTATGATCTCAAGCCCCTTGTGATACACACGAATTATTTGATCAATTTAGCGGGAACTTCTGAAGCCTTCCTTCAGAAGTCGATTGAGGCATTCCGTGGAGAGATCGAGCGAGCTCTCGGCCTGTGTGCGGAGTATCTGGTGCTGCATCCAGGATCGTTTCGCGGCGCTGATCGCGAACGGGGATTACTTCAAACCGCTGCTGCAATCTCGGCTGCGAGTCGAGAACTGAACCTTTCAAAAGGCGGGCTCAAGATCCTAATTGAGAACACGGCAGGTGCAGAATTTTCTCTGGGCGGCAGCTTTGAGCAGGTGGCAGAAGTTATAGACCATCTGAGGGACCACGTTCCGGTAGCAGCGTGCATCGACACTTGTCATGTGCACGTCGCCGGATACGATATCGTTTCGCAAGCGGGCTATGAAGAAACGCTTCGTAAACTGGATGCGACGATCGGTCTCCAGAATGTTCCTGTCTGGCACTGCAACGATGCGAAGGCTGCGCGTGGATCGAAGCTCGACCGTCATCAGCACATTGGAAAGGGAACCATTGGCCTGGAGTCATTTCGCCGCTTGTTGAATGATCCTCGGCTGGCGCACGCTGCGTTTATCGCAGAAACGCCAATCGACCAGCCTGGGGATGATCGCCGAAACGTGGCAGCGCTCAAGAAGTTGGTCAGAGAACCCGCGCGCTGAACTTAGGAACCGCGACTGCTTCACGTTTCCGCGCGGATCAGGTCGGCTATCGTCTCGCGCTTTCGGATAAGTTTCGCATTCTTTCCATCGACCAAAACCTCGGCTGGACGCGGACGCGAGTTATAGTTGGACGCGAGTGACATCCCGTATGCTCCCGCGTCAAGGATGCTGAGAAGATCGCCGGCAGTTGCAGCCGGCAAATTGCGATCCCGCGCGAAGAAATCTCCCGATTCGCAGACGGGCCCCACGATATCGACGGTCTCCGCTGCTTCGGCAGAACTCACGACTGGAACTATCTGGTGATCGGCTTGATACAGCGCCGGCCGGATCAGATCGTTCATTGCGGCATCCACAATGACGAACTTCTTTCCGCCGTTTTGCTTTCGATAAAGCACGCGGGTCAGGAGAATGCCCGCCGGCCCGACGACAGAACGCCCAGGCTCAAGTAACACTTTAATGTTGAGGTCTCGTAATGATTGCGTCACCGCCTGTGCGTATTTCGTGACGGTGGCAGCAAAGTCCTGTGTTCCGCTATAGCTGATGCCGAGTCCGCCCCCGGCATCGACATACTCTATTGAATGCCCATCAGTTCGCAGTTGTCTGACTAGCTCTGCGACTCGCTCCATTGCTGCGGCGAATGGAGAGAACTCTGTAATTTGCGATCCGATGTGAACGCTGACTCCTGCAACCTGCAAGTATTTTGACTTCGCTGCTTTGCCGTACAACTCGCGGGCTTCGCCGATGGGCACGCCGAATTTGTGTTTACGCAGTCCGGTCGAAATGTACGGATGCGTGTCGGCAGGAACGTCTGGATTGACTCGAAAGGCGACTCGTGCTGGGCGTTTCAGCTTCGCGGCGCAAGCTGCAACCACGTCCAACTCCGGCGCGCTTTCAAGATTGAACAGCAGAATACCGGCTTTTATGGCAGCCTGGATTTCATCGTGCGTTTTTCCCACGCCTGAGAAAACGACCTTCCTCGCTCCCCGACGGTCGATCTTCAACACGCGTTGCAGTTCGCCACCCGAGACCACGTCGAACCCGCAACCAAGATTTCCGAGCAGCCGCAGAATGCCGAGATTGGAATTTGCCTTTACCGAATAGCAAACCATGTGCTCGATTCCGCGAAAGGCGTCATCAAAGGCGCGCACACGGTCGCGAATTGCAGCGGCTGAATAAACATAGAGCGGTGTTCCGAAGCGCTCAGCGAGCTCGGTTAGAGAAAGTTGCTCACAGTGAAGCTCACTATTTCGCGATTGCGCACGGCCGTAGGTAAAGCCCGGCGGCCGTTCGGAGGTGTGGTTCACGCGCGTGCCGCCGGACTGCCCTTCACTTTGATTGCTACCACCGTTTGATCGTCGAAGGTTTCGACACCAGAAGCGTGCTCACGGGCTGCCTTGAAGATCGACTTCACCATGGATTCCGCCGATTGGCCGGAGCACTCAGAAATGATCTTTTCAGCCCGTGTCCGGCCAAAGAGTTCGCCTTTTCTGTTGGTCGCATCGAGAATTCCATCGCTAAAAAAGACAAATACGTCTCCAGGTTCCGCTTGAAAAGTGAACTCCTCATACTCGGCATCTTCGAACAGGCCAAGCGGAAGTCCGGTGGCTTCGATCAACTCAGTCTTCTGGTCGCGGCAAAACACCGGGCGCGGCAAACCAGAATTTGCAACTTGCAGCGAGCGATTCTGGTCGTCCCACACACAATAGATTATTGAGACGAACTGGCCGTCAATTCGGCGTTCGGCCAACGAATAGTTCAGGGCCGCGAGCATTTCAGCAGGAGCAGGTTCCATCGGAGCATGGGAGCGCAAAATTCCACTGACCAGCGCTGCGTAGATCGCTGCCGGCGCCCCTTTACCGCTCACGTCGCCAATCACAATACCAAGGCGCGACTGTGAATACGACAGAAAGTCATACAGGTCGCCGCCTATCGTCCGCGCGGGCACGAACTTGGCGGCAATTTCCAAATGGTCGAGCCGTGGCCGAGATTGCGGCAGCAGGCGCACCTGCAACTCGCGCGCCATGGCAAGATCGCGCTCCAACCGGCTTTCCTGCCGCGCTATCTCCTCGTACAGACGCGCATTTTCGATCGCGATCGCTATCTGCGCGGCGAGCGTCGTCATGGTTCGCTGATGGTCTTCGGTGAAGAAATTTCTCCTGGTGTGCTCAAGATCGAGCACGCCGATTACTTTATCGTTATAGATCAACGGGACGGCTAGTTCAGAGCGGGTTTCGGGATTAGTTTCAATGTAGCGGGGATCTTTCTTCACGTCGCCGACGAGCACTGCGCGGCGCTCCTCGGCAGCTGTTCCTACAATTCCTTTGCCAATGGGTACGTCATGCTTGAGCTGGATGTTCTCCTGAAAACGGAGTGAAAAGCGGTGCTCAAGCTTTTCACCGGCGGAATCGACCAGCAGAATACTGAACATCTGGAAATCAATCAGGCGGCTAAGCAGTTCACCGATGCGCTTGAGCAGTTCGTCGAGATTCAGAATCGAGGTCAGCTCGCGCGCGATTTCGTTCAGCAAAAGCAGGGTCTTGGCTTGCTTGTTGGTACGGGTGTAAAGGCGCGCATTTTCGATCCCGACCGCCATACGGGAAGCAATCAGCGTGAGCAGGCGCTTGTGTTCCTCTGTGAAATGATTCGGCTGCGGCGACTCAATATCGAGCACGCCGATCACGCGATTTTTGATGATGAGTGGGACCGCCAGCTCGGAACGCACGCCCGGAACGGCGGAGATATAACGGGGATCATCGTTAACATCATCCACCAGCACTGCTTCTGCCTTCTGCGCCGCCACGCCAGTTACACCTTCGCCAACTTTCACGCGCATGCGTTCTGCTATTTCTGTTGAATGCCCAACGCTGAACCGGAAATAGAGTTCCTGGGTCTTCTCATTCAGCAGGAGAATGCCGAAAATCTCGTAGTCGATGACTTTTCGAACGAGCTCCGCCACCCGCCGCAACGTAGTGTCGAGGTCGAGCGTGGTGTTGACCACGTCGGCGACTTCCAGCAGCAGTGGCTCGATTCGGGATTGTGCTTCAACTTGAACTGCGGCCATTTCCACTCTCTCAATGATAGCAGTCAGAGTTGATCTTACCGGCTATGTACTGTTGTCGATCTGGGGAACGTTCTCGCTGCCGTTGATTGCAAAGTTGCTGGGCAACACGCAAACATTGGGCAAATTACGAAAGCGTTCAGCGTAATCGAGGCCGTAGCCGACTACGAACTCATCCGGGATGGAGAAACCCGTGTAATCAACTTCAACCGGCATTTTGCGCCGCGAAGGCTTGTCGAGGAGTACGGCTACGCGCAGGCTCTTGGGTTGGTGACCTAGCAAGAGCCGTTTCAAAAAGCTGAGCGTGAGACCTGTGTCGAGTATGTCCTCAACCAGAATGACATTTTTGCCGCGCAGTGATTGGTCGACGTCTTTTGTCAGCCGCACTTCACCGGTCGAATCCCAGGCACGACGCAGTTCCTGGTTTGGACTTGGCCGATTCCCATAGCTTGAGACCGCAATGAATTCGAACGTGGCATCGACTTTCACTTGCCGGACGAGGTCACTTAAGAAAATCGCTGCCCCTTTCAATACGCCGACAAAAATTACGGGCTCGCCTTTTGCGTCATTCGTGATCTGTTTGGCGATCGCGGCGACACGCTCGGCGATCTCTTCGCGCGACAGTAAGACCTTGAGGTCAATCATGGGGAAACATCTTACTCTGGGGCTCTTCTCGGTGTAACGCTTCGTTCTCTGTGGCTATTTTTCAAAATCTCGACCACAGAGGACACAGAGTTTCACAGAGCAACTCCACAGAGAAAAACAATAATGAACGACATCCTCTGTGTTGCGGCAAGTAGAAACAGAGCCGTGCAACATTGAACAGTCTCGCTGGGCGCGACTAGAATGTTTGTTCAGATTTTTGCTGGTTGAGAGTTCGCATGAAATTGAACGGCATCAAGATCACCTGGCTGGGACACGCGACCTTCCGTATTCAAACTCCAAAAGGAAAGACGATTCTGATTGACCCCTGGGTCATGGGGAACCCGGCTTGTCCGGCGAGCGAGAAGGATGTCAAATCAGTTGATGTGATGCTGGTGACGCATGGTCACGGCGATCACATCGGCGACGCGGTGGAGATCGCGAAGAAACATAACCCCAAAGTTGTCGGCATTCCAGAGTTGTGTGGTTGGCTGGGCAAAAAGGGCGTCAAAAACCTGGCTGAAATGAACAAAGGTGGCACGCAGCAGGTGGAAGACATTAAGGTCACGATGGTGCATGCCGACCATTCCTGCGGAATTCAGGACGGCGATCAGCTCGTGTATGGCGGGGAAGCTTGCGGATACGTCGTCGAATTCGATAACGGAATCAAGATTTATCACGCAGGCGATACGAACGTTTTCGGCGATATGGCCATCATTCGCGAATTGTACGCGCCGGATATCGCCATGCTGCCGATTGGAGATCATTACACGATGAGTCCTCGCGAGGCCGCGTACGCGTGCAATCTGCTGAAGCCAAATGCAGTGATCCCCATGCATTTCGCAACTTTTCCGGTACTGACGGGCAGGCCGGCGGAGCTGAGCAATCTGGTGCGCGGGGTAAAAGTTGTCGAGATGAAACCCGGCGAAACAATTTCTTAGTTCTTCAGTGCGCTTCCGTAATCCAATACAGAGAGATGGCAAACATAGAGAAACCTCGGTGGCGAATGCATGGAATAACCACCGAGGCGGTTGAAGACTATCTGTACTCGATGCTTCCTGCTCGCGACGAAGTGATCCGTGAAATGGAAGAGTACGCCGCCGACAAGAACATTCCGATTGTTGGCCCTGCGGTGGCGCGCGTGTTGCAACAACTTGCGATTGTCAACGGCGCGAAGACGGTTTTCGAGATGGGCTCGGCCATCGGCTACTCGACAATCTGGTGGGCGCGCGTCGTAGGCGAAGGCGGACGAGTTATCTATACAGATGGCGATAAGAAAAATGCCGACCGGGCGCGTGGCTACTTCGAGCGTGCGGCAGTCGCGAGCAGAATCGCGATCAAAGTGGGTGATGCATTGGAACTTCTCTCGGAAGAGACCCAAGAGTTCGACATAATTTTCTGCGACATAGATAAAGAAGACTATCCGCGCGCGTTGCGCGTGGCATTACCGCGGTTGCGAAAAGGCGGTCTTTTCATCGCGGATAACGTGTTGTGGAGTGGCAAAGTGGCCGACAAAAACAATACTGACGCATCTACAAAAGCAATTCGTGATTTCAACCGGCTGCTCTATGAGACTCCGAACCTTTTCTCAACAATCCTGCCGCTGCGCGATGGAGTGTCAGTCTCGGTGAAAGGCTAAGCCAGAGTTGTTGAGTCTTCAAATCGATTTCACGAGAATTGCCGTGACGTCATCGACCAGGCCCACCTCTTTCTGAATGAAAGGCTCGGCATAGGTGACTCCTGCGAGCATTCCGTAGAAGCGGGCCATAGACTCAATTCGGGCGCGGATTTCGGCGCGGGCAGGGAAGATGTTTTTGCCAGCTTCCTGGTCGCTGAATTGCGATTTGTAGGCCATGAGAGATTCGAAGCGGGCTTCGAATTGGTCGCTGATATCGACCACGAAGGTCGGACGGATGTCGTAATAGAGCGTGGCGTAGATGATTTTGAACGGCCGGTGTGGAGCGGGCGCCTCACCCGCTGAGAGTTCAGTTCGTTGCTTCTCTCCTGCTACAACGCTTGCGACAGCAGAAGCGACCTGACTGAATGCTGATCGCTGATTGCTGAGCGCTTCGTCAATATTCAACTTCGCGAGCCCCGCGAGAAAGCAAGCTTCGTATCCCAGCTTTGATGCGGCGTAGTGGTCCGGATGGCGGCCTTTCCAGTAGGGAAGAATTACAACTCGCGGGCGGGTCTGACGGACTACGCGCGCAACTTTGAGCCGATTTTCCCAGGTGTTCTCAACGCGGCCATCGGGAATATCGAGCGCTTCACGCCAGGAGACTCGAAGAATTCTTGCCGCTTCGGCTGCTTCTTGCGCACGATCGTTGGCGTCGCCACGTGTTCCCATCTCGCCGCGAGTCAGATCCAGAATGCCGGTTGTGTGGCCCTGCTGTGCCATTTTGAGCAGCGTGCCGCCGCAGGTTTGCTCGACATCGTCGCGGTGAGCGGCGATGGCGAGAACGTCTAAGCCATTTTTGATCAATTCCATGTGTTCAGTACGACTTACGCGCGTGAAGACCCAACCAGGCGGTTTGCAAGCGCCAGGCCTTCAGATACATTCGTGGCTGTACCATCCGCCGCCAGGCTCTTCCAAAGTTGTGAGTCAGAGTTAAGAGCGGCGCCGCCGGCAATGATAAAGGGTGTTTGCTCAAGTGGAAGTGACTTAGTCTTTAAGCTTAGTTCTCTGGCTTTGGCGAGATTCAATGGAACCGCTACGGAAATTGCGACCAGGTCAGGCGCCGATTCCCGCACGTGTTTCAAAATGTCAACCGTGGGGCATTTCGGTCCGATGTAGGCGACCTTCCAACCGTCCGATTCGAGAAGATCGGAGAACATCTTTAGGCCGATACAGTGTTCCTCTCCACCGGCACATACCGTGACAGCTTTTACACTCCGTGGAATACCTTTGTACCGTTGTTGTAGGCGGGCGAGGAAGAGATCAGTTGCAGCCGTGCAATAGTGTTCTTGCAAAACACTGATCTTGTTCTCCTGCCACAGCCGTCCGACTTCCTGTTGCACGGGGTAGATAACTTTTTCCACAAAAAGCGTAAGGCTAAGACCTTTGTTAAGGGCGCTCATCGCCACTGAAAACGCAGTCTCACGGTCAAGGATGAGCAATGAATTCAGGTAGGAATTTGCGATCGCTGCGCAGGGGTTGTCGTCATGTATGAAGCTTGGCAAGGTAGTCGGCTGCGAAGGGAGAAGATCCAATGCGGCAGTGATAAACCGCAAGAAAATACTACGAAAGTTCGCGGGAGATTTTGACCGAATCAGGTCACCAACGGTGTGTAAATTCCAGAGTAGGTCATCGGCTGCGATGCCGCGGGCAGTAAGCATCACCTTCGCCCAGCCGGTGTAGTCGGTGAACATCTTTTCTGAATTGCTAGCCACCGCTTCCGCGAGATAGTGAAGGTGATAGGCAGTGTCCTGCTTGCATTTTTCCTGACCTATCTTCCCGTACTTCTTATTGAGTTCCGGATGACGCGAGAATATCTTTTGGGTGATCTGTTCTGAGAGGGAGTCAATGTTGCGGTCGAGCCATTCACTAGCGGTCAAAGAAGGTGTATGGTTGATCTTCTTACGAGGCGACATGTTCAAGAAAGCTTAAACGAACACTCTTCGGTACCAGTTTCAAACCCTTCGGAATACC
>DAIPJJ010000008.1:30066-50746 GCA_036770325.1 Terriglobales bacterium | reverse complement strand
TCCCCGGTGAGAAGCGGGGCAGGACGCACGGCATCGGGAGGCAATTCGGTCATCTTTTCTCTGGTGAACTCATACAGCCGCAAATTTCGATGGCTCGACTCGCAATCCAAGCGATGCAGTTCCAAGTGCTGATCGAAATGCGGCAGGCGAATAAATTTCTTGAAGGTTGAAGGATTCATGCGCTCGACATCCATGAATCGCATGTGGTTCTCGACCAGCGCTGAAATCTGCTCGGTTTCATCGTTTGAAAAGCGCAGTCGACGGCAAATCTCTTCCGCCATTTTTGTGCCTATGCGGGCATGTTCGTCAAAGCGGATTCGATCGGGTGCACGTCGAAATGTCGGTGGCTTGCCCACATCGTGCAACAGCGTTCCCCATGCCAGGGCTGCAGGACACGGATGTGGCAATCTTTCCAGCATCAGCATGGTGTGCACGAAGACGTCGCCCTCAGGGTGGAACTCCGGCGGTTGCTCTACACCTTTCATCGCGGCAATTTCGGGCAGCACTTCACGAAGTAGGCCGCTCTTATCCAGCAATTCAAACGCACGGCGCGCGTGCCCTTCCGTCAGCATCCGCGTGAGCTCGTCCCGCACCCGCTCACGTGAAACCTGATGAATTTGCTCAGCCAGATACTGAATCGCGGCGAATGTCGCCCGATCGATCTGGTACCCAAAGCGCGCAGCGAAACGAACCGCGCGCAGCATTCGGAGTTTGTCTTCGGTGAATCTGAACGCAGGGCCGCCAATCGCACGGATAATTCCAGCTTTCAAATCATTCTGCCCACCAACGAAATCAAGAACTTTGTTCTCGATCGGGTCAAACAATAAGCCGTTGATCGTGAAGTCGCGGCGCTGCACGTCTTCCTGAGGATCGCGGCTGAAGCGGACTTCGTCCGGGTGGCGGCCGTCGGAATAGCCGATGTCCGCGCGAAAAGTCGCCACTTCGACGCAAAGTTTGTGGGAGTGGCCTGGAAAAGCAGGTTCCTCGACTTCGCTCCCGATTCCCGAGCGAATCGGATCGCTGCGCTCGGAATGACATCCTGGTAAGTGAGTTTCTACTCCCGAATTCTGAATGCCAGATGAGTCCGGGATCGGCACCAACACAACCCCGAACTGCGCGCCGACTGCATACGTGTCGGGGAAGATCTGCATCACTTCGTCAGGCTTGGCGTCGGTCGCAACGTCGTAGTCGGCGGGCTCGCGCCCAAGCAGGAGGTCGCGCACACAGCCGCCGACAAAGTAGGCTTGATATCCGCGGTCGCGCAGAGTACGAACGATAGAAATCGCAAAGTCTTTTGGTGTCACGCTGGCCTTTGCTGGCGTCGCTATTGAACAGTTACTTTTATATCGTATCTTCCGCGCGCGGCGACGGTCACCGCAGTACCAGTTTTCAAGTACGGACGTAGCACCTCTGGATTGAGCCACTGCAGGTCCCATCCGTTCTGAATTGCCACCACAGTGTAGGACCCGGGCAGCACGTCGTATAGGGAGAACGTGCCATCGCTGTCGCTTTGATCGCGACGCACCAGCAAGGAGTTGTGTTCAATATCCTGCGGGACAAGTACGATCATTGCTCCCGCGAAAGGCTTGTTATCACGCAGCGCGGTACCGTCAATCCGCCCAGTCCCTTGGGAAACAATCATTTTCAGATTGACAACAGCGCCGCCCACCACATTCAACTCGCGCGCAGTCAGACTCGCGCCGGTTGCGGAAACACTCTTGAGGAACATGCCGGGACTTCCAAATACGGCTACCTGGTACTTTCCGGGCCGCGTGAACTGCGGTGGCATTTCAAACTCTCCATTGGCGGAAGTTTGGGCGGTGAGATTCTGTTCGTTGCGAGAAAAGAGGATGACGTTGAGGTTGCGCGGTAGTGGCCGCCCGTCCTCCATCGTAACAATGCCCTTGATAGACGGCGCGGTAGCGCTGTTCGCCATGCTGATCTCAGAATCGTCAGAGAGATCGACCTGTTGCTCGCGACTGACAGGAGTTTTCCCGAATGTTTGAAGATTGATGGAGTAATGCCCAGGCGCCAAACCGCTGACTTCAACCTCGCCCGGCCCCAACACGTTTACGGCCGTCGCAACGGGAAAGCTCATTCCAAACACATTTTCAGCAATATTCGCGTTGAAACCCTGGTTCGGCTGAATGCTGGGGTCGCTGAGCCTAAGCGGCACGCATTGGACAGCCGTCATAGCAAGATCGACAACCAGGCGGTCACCCTGATTCAGAGTTAATGCAGTGGCTGCGCTTGGATCTGTGACTCCGGGATAGAAAGTGATGGGATAAGTCACGTCGAATTGGGGGTCCGGCTGAGTTTCGCTACTCTTCCCAATTGACCCGCGGTCAGAAATAGTTTCGCGCAACCCTCGCCTCGGACGATTGTCCGCGTACCACGGGCGCGCAGATACTGCGACATAGTATGTGCCAGGCGGGACATGGCTGAGGTGGTAATGTCCCTGATCGTCGGTTTGCGCCTGGTTCAGAATTTGCGTCGAGGCGGCTCCGTTCTGCACTCCGGTGCGAAAAAGCATCACCCGCGCCTCAGCCACCGCCTCATTCTGCTCGTCGGTGATGGTACCGACGATGGTCGCATCAGGTGACAGCCGAAAGATCAATCCTTCTGAACTGAGACCCGGACCGACGGCTATTGCAGTAGAAAATTGCTCGTGCTGATCGAACCGCTGCGCTGAAAAGCCCCGTCCTTCGGCAAGCAGCCAATATTTTCCGCGCGAGAGATCGTTGAACTGAAAATGTCCATCTTCACCTGTGGTTATAGTTTGGGACGCAGAGGGACTTACCGCCGGGCCGACTGATACTTGAATTTTAGAAAGCGGTTGTCCTGAGATTGCGTTAACGACTGTGCCGCTGATGCGAAATTTCACTGGCGAGGGCGCTCGAACATCGGAGCCGAAAACGGCGGCGCTGACAATCAGAAGTACCGAAGCAACGGACAGTCGAAACATAAAGATCAGTTGTGTACTGAGATCACGTCGAGAGTAATTTGCTCTTGCCCATTTGGATCAAGGGTCACATGTGCCGCTCTTGAAAGATATTGATCCAAGACTTCTCGATTCGCATATTCCACACTGTTGCCAACGTCGAATGCGAGGACGCTGTAGCTTCCGGGAGCAAGACTTGGAATAGACACCTCGTCCTGGGTGCCGGAATCGACCGATTTGATTTGGCCAGGGGACCGGCGATCCGGCACGAGCACTACTCTCGCTCGCCTACTGTTCGATGTTGCATGCAGGCGAATGGTCAAGGTCGCGCTATCGTCACGCAAAACTATGTCTATCGCCGCAAGTTGCACGCCCGCGGTAACTGTGAGGTCATCGTCAAGAAGGTCGGTGTCTCCACATTGCGCCGATTGCACATACCACGATCCGTCAGAAGGGATAATTTGAACGCTGTAGCGGCCGGGCTGAACATCAGATAGAACAGGCGATTGATTTGGACCGCCCTGCGAGCTGGACCACACGTCAGTGCCTTCGAAAGCACCATCGTCTCGGACAAGATGAACCGAAACCTGTTGGCCATTTTGCCGCCGCGACCGGAAGTTCTCGGGTTTAGTTCCCTCAGTTCTAACCGTGATCGGGACGGGCAGCACCGAGCCGAGTGCTAACTCGACCCCCGAGAGATCAGAGTTGACATTCAGCGTCGTTTCACCTCGTGTGTGGTTGCCATTCCGCATCCAGTTACTGACTTGCAAAATGTACGACCCCGCCGGTACATCCGCCATGAACTGACCAGACTCAGGATGGAATTGTTTCATGAATGAGAAGTTATTCCCGAGATGATCGAGAAATTCAAAATCAATACCGCTACCAGGAACATATCCAGCAAGCCGCCCGGAGACTTTGAACAGTCGCACAGAACCTAAGGAGAGGTCAGCTTCCGCCTGCTGCCCCGGTCCAAGGTTAAAGGACGAGGCAGCACTGACATCGGTAGCAGCCGGATAAAACGTGGCGGGATAGCCGCGATCGCCGCTGCTTGAATCTCCCAGGTCTTTGCTGGGGCCGGCTTCGACGTAGTAAGAACCTGGATGAAGATGGGCGATACGAAAACTGCCGTCTTCGTCGGTAGAAGTTCCGCCGGCTTGCTGCCAACGTTTCCGGCCGTCCACAATTTGGTTAGTCATAACTTTTACGGGGATACCCTCGATTGGCTCTCCATTCGGCGTCGTGACGTGACCGGAGATAACGCTCTGCGGTATTAACTTCAGCACCACAGGTTGGGAATCCGGACCGATGGTTGTCATTCGCCAGACTGAATCAACGCCGTCGGTCTCACGCTGCTCAATGTAAGTGGGCTTACGAGCAATCACCCTGGTCATGCCGGGTGGCAAGTTGTCGAACTCAAATTGTCCGTTGCTATCCGTGAAGGCCAGGCGCTCGCCTTGAGAGTTGATTTGAACCAGGGCCCGGCGGATGGGTTCTCCCGTTACAGAATCAATGACGGTGCCAGAAAGTTTGTAAGTGGCTTCAGAGCTGCTTGTGCCCAGCGCAGGAATCTGGGCAAACGAAGGCGAGGGTATCAGAGCATACGAAAGCAGCAGGCCAGCGCCGACCTTCGCAAGAGCTCGACGTAGCCATCTCATGCGTTACCTGACCACACTGAGGTGAGGCTCTGAAGGATTAGACTCCGGCGCCGGAGGGTTTGTTGCCTCGCAAAAAACGCCGTCCGCAGGTTCCGCGTCTCTTCCGCCGGCACCAACCGTACATGTCCGGCTGCAATCTTGGGCAGGGACTTTCGCGCTTCTAGACTAAAAACACCTCAGAACTGGCAATAACTTATCCCTTCCAGCGGTAGGCGTCTTTTTGCGGCAGTCCGATGTTAGCAAGAACACGGCAGGCGAACTCGTGCGCCATTTGGTCCAAAGTGGCCGGACGGAAGTAGTAAGCCGGAATCAACGGGAAGATGGTCGCGCCAGCGTCGGCAGCACGGTACATGTTGCGGATGTGGATTTTGTTAAGCGGTGTTTCGCGAACACACAGCACGAGCGGCCTCTTCTCTTTAAGGGACACGTCGGCGGCACGCTCGATCAGGTGCGAAGCAATGCCGTTCGCAATTCGCGCCAGAGTTCCAACGCTGCACGGCAGCACGATCATCGCATCAGCGGAATAGGAACCGCTGGCAACATTCGCACCGATATCGGCATTCGACTGTGGATGAATCTTGCGCGAAGTATGGCCGAGCACCTGGCTGACCAGATTGTTACGGCCGCGAAGTCCGAGCTCTTCGGCCATGACGCGCAATGCGCTGTCAGAGGCAATGAGGTTGACGGTTTGAACCCGCTGGTCTCGATCCACTGCCAGCAACAGATGGCGGAGAAACAGAGCGCCGCTGGCTCCGGTAGTTGCAATCGTCAGGTTTGAAAGCAAGTTTGGCAATCGGAGTTCTGAGCATAGGCAGCTCCGGGCTCGCTAGTCAAGGTGACAAGATGAAGCGTTCCCATCAGTCACGGCGCACAGCCGCTCAAATGCGGGCCCTTGCGGCAGTTCGAAAAGAGGTCCACTCACAGGACTCAACCGCCAGGAGCAAATATCTTCGCGAGTTCAGTGAGTCGTTCGCCAACTATGACTCAGTCCTCTCTGAGGAGCAGGTATTACAAGAAGTTTCTTCGGCTGGAATAGTTCTTATTGGCGACTATCACGCCCTGCCGGCTTCCCAGCGATTCGCTTCCGAACTGATTGAAAAGGTCGCACGCGAACACAAGGTGGTGCTTGCTCTCGAGGCAATTCTGGCGCGTGACCAGCAGATTCTGAATTCCTGGTGGCGGAGAGAAATAGGCCCAGATGAACTCAGGCACCGGTTGAGGTTCGATCGGGAGTGGGGATATCCCTGGGAACCGGTGCTTGACTTACTCAATTCCGCGCGGGACCATGCAGAAGGTGTCTACGCACTGGACTGCATGCCGAGAGAAGATTTGCGCCGAATTCGGACCCGCGACCGTCATGCAGCCCTGAAAATCCGCGAGATCTATCAACGGCACCCGGGCGCAATCATCTTCGTTCTCTTCGGCGAATCACACCTGGCGCCGCAGCACCTTCCTGCGGAACTGAGTAAAGCCTTGCCTACAGAGAAATTCGTCACCGTATTGCAAAACCTGGACCACATCTATTGGAACGCCGTGGGCGAGAACGCTGCCGCGGTAAGCCTTGCAGAAGATGCAATCTGTGTTTTCAACTCCAGCCCGCTTGAGAAATATGAGAGTTATCGACTTTGCCTGGAACGCTGGAAAACAACCAAAGATGAACAGCAGGATTTCACCCCGGCAATTTACAATCTGATTTTTTCTCTTGCCCGCTCTCTGGGATTTCGCCTGGATTCACCCCAGAACGGAACTCAGCCAAAATTCCTTGCCGATTCCCTGCCTGAAGTTATTGCCGTGGACGAAGTCGAATCAGCGGACTTCGGGCTCGAGGAAAAAACCTGCCGTTATATCCCGGGGTCAAACTCGTTTGCGATTCGTGAGTTCCATATCGCCGATGCGGCGGGCGAGTGTGCCAGATTTGTGCATTCTGCCTGTCGCGGGATGTCAGTTGCATGTGCGCAAGCTGCCGAAATTGAGCAAGGCCTCGCCCGCTTTGGCGCCAGACTGCTCTGTCCCGAAATCACAGCCGATCCCGCCGCTTCTCCGCTCGGAGACGCGCTCTACGATCGATATTTGGCGAACAAAATCTCGAAGCCAGAGATGCGGAAGCTTTTTCTGAGTCATCTCGAAACCAGTGACCAAGCAAATCGTACGTTAGAGAACATCACCCGCCTGGTGCAATGGCAACACTCGCCCGCATAGCCGCCAGCGTATTCGCCGTTCAGCGCATAGCAGAAGGCGGCATCCGCCGCGAAGATGCTAACCTGAATTGGGCTTAGCAAACTCCCTTGGACTCGCAATCCATTCTCAAACTCTTTGAAAAGGTCCGCGCGGGCAAACTGTCGCCCGATGAGGCGGTCTCTGAACTACGTCATCTCCCGTTCGAAGATTTGGGCTTCGCCAAAATCGACCACCACCGCGCACTTCGCGTCGGCATTCCGGAAGTGGTTTTGGGCATGGGAAAGACTCCGGCCCAGGTGGCAACCATCTTCGAGCGGCTTGCCGCGCGCGGCAAAAATGTTCTTGCGACGCGCGCCAGCAAAGAACAGTTCTCTGCAGTGAAAAAAGTCGTTCGCGGCGCAAAATTTCATGCGAGCGCGCGTGCGATCGTCCTCCACCGCGAGCGCACAAGATATGGGAAAGGATTGATTGCGGTCGTGTCAGCCGGTACCAGCGACATCCCGGTTGCGGACGAAGCCGTCGTAACTGCTGAGTTAATGGGCAACGAAGTTCAGCGATTTTATGACGTCGGGGTGGCGGGCATCCATCGCTTATTAGCGCACCGGAAGGAAATAGGCCGGGCGCGAGTAGTCATTGTTTGCGCCGGGATGGAAGGCGCACTGCCCAGCGTCGTCGGGGGATTGATCGGCGCGCCCGTCATTGCCGTGCCTACCAGCGTAGGCTATGGCGCTTCATTTCAGGGAATGGCCGCCCTGCTGGGAATGATGAACTCGTGCGCGTCGAACGTTACTGTTGTCAATATCGATAATGGCTTCGGCGCCGGGTATGTTGCTTCGCTAATAAATCGATTGTAATTTCCTGAGACCCTCGCTCCTCATCCAGCTACCGGCATTTCTTGGCACTTGGTTTTTCACAGGCGAAGCGCGCTAAAATGATTGCAGATGGAGGCGCCTATGGTCTCGAAATGCGCCAACCCTGACTGCTACACTCCCTTCCGCTATTTTCATACCGGAAAACTCTTCCGAGTTGAAACATCCGCCGGCTTTGATCGTCGACGCGCGATGGGCGTTGATGGAGGACTGGCGAAGCCTCTTCGCCATCTGGAATTTTTCTGGCTTTGCGAAAATTGTGCAGAGAAGATGACGGTCATCTTTGACAAGCATTCAGGTGTGACAGTTCGCGCCAGTGAATACGCGCAATCAGCAGCAGCCTAGTTCGAGTCTCTTGAGTATTTTCCAGCGGCGGCATTGCGGCGAACTGTGAGCACTTCTCTGATCATGCGCAAGCCATCCCGCAACGGGTGTATGCGGGTCCCTGGATCATGCGACCACACCACCGCCACTTCGACAACTCTCAGGTTTAGCCGGCACGCGATGTATAACAGCTCCGCATCGAATCCCCACCCCTCGATGGTTTGCATTGAAAATAGTGCGCGCGCTGCATTGCGGCGAAACGCCTTAAAGCCGCACTGAGTGTCTTTGAATTTCAGCCCCAACAAAAGTTGCAATACCAGGTTGAAGCTGCGTCCATAAAATTGCCGCAACCATGATTGCCGGTGCGTCTGCAAAGTCGGATCAAGCCAACGTGATCCCACCGCCACATCTGCGCCAGCGTCAATGGCGGCGAAAAGTTTGCTTGCCTGCTCGATCGGAGCAGAAAGGTCGGCATCCGTAAATAAAAGAATTTCCCCGTTCGCATTCAACATGCCGTTGCGAACGCTGTATCCCTTGCCGTGATTGCCTGGATTTTCAAGTAGACGGACGGCGGTATTCATGGCCGAAAAACGCTTGACGATTTGAACGGTATCGTCACTCGATCCATCGTCAACCACGATGATTTCGGCGTCCCAGTTTTCAGTCGCAATGTGCGCCAGCACACGTTCGAGCGTCGCCCCCAAACGAGCAGATTCGTTGTATGCAGGAATTACTATGCTGTATTTTGGCATTTGCCCTGAGCGAGTAAACGGAACCGCTGCGACTACGAAAAGGTAACACGCGGAGAGTGAAGATGTTGCAGGAAGCTTTAGGCGACTCGTTTCGCCTGGTCAAGCATTGAGAGGAAATTATCTACTAACTCGGGATCCCAGAATCCGGCGCGCGCCTCATCCCGCATAGTCGCCGCCGCGTGATCGTGCGTAAGCGCCGGCTTGTAGGGGCGGGTGGTGGTTAGCGCATCGTAAATATCCGCCACCTGAAGAATTCGGGCGAGCAAAGGAATGCTGTCACCCTCGAGTCCATCGGGATATCCCGTACCGTTGTAGTGCTCATGGTGATTGCGGATGATCGGCAGCACCAGTCGGAGAGACTTCAATGGCCGGCAAATGTTCTCACCGGTAACTGGATGACGGCGCATGACCGCCCATTCTTCAGAATTGAGGTTCGCGCCTTTTTTCAGGATTTCATCCGGAACCGCGATTTTCCCGAGATCGTGAAGATACCCGCCTCTCCGCAAAGCAATGATTTCTTCTTCATCCAAATGGAGGTAGCGCCCGAGATTGCTTGCATTCTCGGCGAGGCGTTCACAGTGGCCTTCGGTATAGGGATCGCGGCTCTCGACGCTCAAACCTAGCGTGCACAGAACGCTCTCCGCCGTCTCGAGTTCGTCGGTAAACTCTTTCAATTTGATCAGTGACTTTACGCGTGCAAACAATTCCTCGGGAAAGATCGGCTTGTTGAGGAAATCATCAGCACCAGCTTCGATACCGCGCACCCGGTCTTCGCGCTCGGTTAAGCCGGTGATTAGTACAAACGGAATCAGCCGCGTGGCTGGATTGTCCTTGAGCTCGCGGCAAAGTTCGTACCCAGACTTCCCGGGCATGATCACGTCTGAAAGCACCAGGTCTGGAGGGCGGCGAAACATCTCCGCCTCGGCGTGGGCCGCATCAGGAACCGCAACGACGTCATATCCGCGCGACGCAAGAAGGTCTTGCATCAGCGTCATCGTATTGGGGTTGTCATCAACTACCAGGATGCGCGGAAGCCGCTTGCGAAGGGAAAGCTCGTTAGCACCCAGAGCTTCCGGGCTGCGGGAGTACAACGGAGACACCTTCCTGGAAGACTCCATAGCTAACCGCAAAACTGCATTCTATCGAAAATAACGTTTTCCTTTGTATTAATTTTTCCTGTAGGAGTACTCAGGAAAACACCGGTAAGCACATCGCATTGAGATGCACAGACGAAGAGATTCGGTTTTAAGCTCCGGCGGAAAATTTCTGTGTGTTTCTGGCGCGGGCGATACCATATTGACGGATTTTGTAAAGAAGAGCTTTGTAACTGATCTGCAGCAGCGCAGCCGCTTGTTTCCGGTTCCAATTTGTCTCTTCCAGTGCTTTCGAAATCGCCTCTGCCTCAGCCCCGTCTTTCGCGCTGCGAGCCAGCGACTTCAATCCTCCAATTGGTTCGGCTCCCGCGTGACTGGCGGTGGCATGATCAAACTCCGCTCCCGAACCGTCGGTCCGTGGCTGAAGTTCGTTGATCGCGAGCTTTTCATCTCCGAGCACGAGGTAACGCTTCACAAAGTTTCCCAGCTCGCGCAGGTTTCCCGGCCACGGATAGTTTGCGCATGCCTGTAACAGCTCCGGAGAGAACGGCAGCGGCGGACGCGCATATTGCTCCGAAAGCTGCGTCATGAAGTGTTTTAACAGGACCGGAATTTCTTCCTTGCGCTCTCGCAAAGGCGGAATCTGCAGTGTGAAAGCGTTCAAACGGTAATAAAGATCTTCTCGCAGGCGCTTCGACGCAAGCGCTTCCGGAATATTGATGTTGGTTGCAGCCAGGATGCGAACATCAACTTTAACTACAGAACGGCTGCCGAGTCGTGAGAACTGCTGGTCCTGCAACACGTGCAGAAGCTTTGCTTGCAGGGACGGCGGCATCTCGCCGATTTCATCCAGCAGAATCGTGCCTTTGTTGCAAAGCTCAAATTTACCTGGCTTGGCATGCGTCGCACCGGTGAAAGCTCCCGCCTCGTAACCGAACAATTCGCTTTCCAGCAAGTCCGCGGGAACCGCTGCGCAGTTCACCTTCAAGAACGTTCTATGCGCGCGCGGTGAAAGCTTGTGAATCAGGCGCGCCATCACTTCTTTGCCGGTGCCACTTTCTCCGAGCATCAGCACCGGAATATCGACATTGGCAACCAGCGCAGCCTGCGAGCGCAACTTTCGCATGTTCGGACTGGCCGCAACGAAAAATATCTCTTCGCCGACTTCTTCAACTTCGCCGGTATAGTTCTGCTGATTAGTGCCCAGGCATTGATCGATTACTGCGTCGAGTTCACCTTTTTGAAAAGGTTTGGTGATGTAGTCAACTGCTCCCAGTCGCATCGCCTGCACGACTTTCTTGGTCTCATCTACGCAGGAGAGCATCACGACTTTGACGGCCGGCTGCAGTTTCCGCATTGCCGCAAGGGTTTCCAGGCCATCGATTCCGGGCATGAGTAGATCGAGCAGCACCAGATTCGGCTGCATGCCCTTTTGCAGTAATTCCAAAGCCTGCTCGCCAGTCGGGGCGGTTTGGACCTCGTGGCCTTCGACCTCCAGCAGCGTCTTTATGTATCGCTGCATTGCCGGTTCATCATCCACCAACAGGATTTTGGATTTTTCTTTCATTACCTTTTTCCTTCAGCATCAGACGCAGGAGGAGTGAAGGGAACGATAAACGAGAATTTGCATCCTGCTCCCGGCTCGCTTTCAACCCAGATTTTCCCGCCCATTCCCATGACTAAGCGGCGCGCGATGGAGAGGCCTAGTCCCATGCCTTCGATCTTTTCATTCGCCGACAAGCGGAAGAAATCATCGAAAATTTCCAGATGATACTCGGGAGGAATCCCTGGGCCAGTGTCTGAGACGCTGATCTTCACTGAATTTGGATGTGACAAAGATCTCCGCCGGCGCTCCTGTACAACTCCCGGCTTCGAAATGGCACGGCGTTCCCACATATAAGCTTCCGCGTGCAACCAGACGGTGCCTCCCGACGGCGTGAACTTCGATGCGTTTTCGAGTAAGTTCGATATGATTCGCTCGATCTTTGGCGCGTCGAATAGAAACTCCTGGACTTTTTCATTTGCCAAAAAGTAGAGCGCAAGGCCTTTTTCCTGAAATCGCGGAGACCAGAGCCTGCAAACCTCCGACAAACAGGAATTGATGTTGCCGCGCTCGAATCTCATTTTCAGTTCGCCAGTTTCAAGCGTGGTGAAACTTAGAAAGTCTTGAATGTGGTGCTGCAGCCTCTCGCCGTTTGAGTGCATATCGCGCAGCACCTCGCGTTGCCGCTCATTCAGGCCGCCCAGCTTTTCGCTTTGCAGTAACTCGACGTAACCGTTCAGAATGGCAAGGGGCGTCTTCAGATCATGCGCAGCCGACGCCAACGCCTTGGCCGTGCGCAAATAGCGCTCTTGCAGTTGCGAAAACTCCCGCGATTCCTGTGACCGGGCGCCAGACGAGGCTGTCAGACCCTCTTCCCCTGACGCGAGAGCTTCCTTGGGTGATGAAGACAATTGGGGCATAGTGAACAAAAAGAGGGAGGAAGTGGCGACCCGGCGGCTTTCTGGGTTACCGTGTGTCGATGCTAGGGTACAAAGCTGTGGGTGTCAACGAAAAATGCAAAACAGTTGCTGGTTTTCGGTAAACTCTTTCCAACTTTGTGCAGCGCAGATACCTGGCATTTTCCAGTCAAAAGCCTACAAAAGCCTGCAACTTCACCAGTAACTCCAGTTAATAAGGCACAAACACCTATTACCCAGGCGTAATACAGCGCACACGAATGGTGAAGCCTTGCTAGTTTGGCACTCAAGCTGCGGTAGAAAACCACATTCTGCAAGAAAGGAGGGCTGCTTGGTCCGCCGACGATCCCCCGCAGAGCGCCGTGCATGGGCGCGCCTGCCGTTGCCCGTTCCGGTTTTCGTGCGCAGCCGCAATCGAAAAGGAAAAGATTTCCTGGAATTTGCTTCGGCCTTGAACATCTCCGCCGGTGGCGCTTTGGTCGCGATACATGGCTTAATCCGCCCATCGGCGCAGGTTTCCCTACAGATACCGAGCGCGCCGATTCCCTCTTCAGTTGCCGTTCGCAAGAACACGCGTAATCTGCGCGCAACCATCGTCCGCGTCACTCATGGAGACGGCTACAACCTTGTCGCACTCCGATTCGTGGAACCCATCCTTCCTATCAAGGACTCGCGAAAACGCATGCGAAGGAAACTTGCTTCTTCCGTGTGAAATTCTTTTCTTACTTTTAAGGTCTCTTGGCGGCTCAGCCGCCCCGACGCTCGATCTCCGCATTAATACCGGCAGACAAAGCCTAAGTTGCTGACTCAATGCCGCTTAGCTGGAGTACCGAAGGTAAGATAACGCACGTGTCTGGTTTGGCGGGCGGGGTGCATTCTAAGCTAGCTGAGGTAGTTCATGTCGAGCAATATGACAAATTCTGTCAGTTCCCTGGCCCAGTCCTTAGGCGAAGTTCCACCCGAATCCGTCATCTTCGGGCAGTCCGAAGCCATGCAGGCGCTGCGCTCACGCCTGGACAAAGTGGCAACCGCTAACGTTCCGGTCCTGATCCACGGCGAAAGCGGAACGGGGAAAGACATCATTGCCCGGCTGGTGCATTCCTACTCGCCCTGGAAGACGGGTCCATTCGTGAAAGTCAATTGCCCGGCAATCCCCGGCACGTTGCTGGAAAGCGAATTGTTCGGATACGAGCGCGGGGCCTTTACCGGCGCCTACGGATCGAAACCCGGCCGCGTGGAAATGGCCCATCGCGGAACTCTCTTTCTCGATGAAATCTCCGAGCTCGACATGCCGCTGCAATCGAAGCTCTTGCAGCTCTTGCAGGATGGCCAGTTCTGCCGCATTGGCGCACAGGCTGACAAGAAGGTCGAAGTACGGATCGTCTGCGCTACTAATCGCAAGCTCGAAGAAGAAATCGCAAACGGAACGTTCCGTCAGGATCTCTTTTATCGAATCAATGTCGTTAACCTATACATGCCGCCGTTACGCGAGCGACGCTCCGATATTCGCGGTCTGGTCGAGTACTTTCTCGAATACTACAATCGCAAGTACAACTGCAAAGCGCGCCCTCTTTCCCCGGAACTAATGGAGGTTCTGCACAAGTATCACTGGCCGGGTAATATTCGCGAGCTTGAAAACCTGATGAAGCGGTACGTGATTCTGGGCGCTGAAGACGTGATCAGTAACGATCTCCAGCCACGCGAGGACGACTTAGTAACTGCCGACATCAACCTGGACGGCCCGATATCGCTCAAAAAGCTTACTCGCCAGGCCACGCGCCAACTCGAGCGCAAAATCATCTTGAAAGTGCTACACAACCATCACTGGAACCGCAAGCAGACGGCCAAGACTTTGAACATCAGCTACCGGGCATTGCTCTATAAAATCCGTGATGCCGGCCTACCACCCAACCGGGCCCGGAGAGAACCAGAAGCGCTGAAGAGCCAAGCCGCCGACTGAGCGCCGACATCGCGACTGTTCCTTTGCCTGAACGCAGCACACACTTAAGGCACGTCGCTTAAAGTGTTCTCCCTATTGACGGACGAGCTACTCCGTACTATCTTCATTATCCCCGACGTAAGTAGCTGGATTTTCAATGGGTCTTTGGCTTTCGATCCCCGCCCTCTCGGCTAACAGGAGACATCGATGAGAATTGCACGCTGGCTTTGCGGCCTTGCACTTTTCCCGTGTTTATTTTTTCTGCCGTCACGCGCCAGTGACTGGCCGCCAATCGATCCCAATGACCTGAAGATGACCGATATCAAGGAGCAGCCTGGCGCGCCTGCGGTGGTATTGGACCACGAAGAAATCGATGACGACGTGAACAATTTTCACTCCTTCTACGAGCGCATCAAGATCCTGACTGACGCCGGCCGTGAGTACGCGAATGTGGAATTGCCTTATCGGCGCCGAGGTTTCACTATATCGGGTATCAGCGGCCAAACCGTCCATTCCGACGGTTCGGTTGTGCCTTTTACGGGCAAGCCGTTTGACAAAACCGTGGTCAGAGCTGGTGGCGAAAGAATTAACGTCAGATCGTTCACTCTGCCCGACGTTCAGGTTGGAAGCATCATCGATGTCCGCTACAGCCTGCGTTACGAAGACCACATGTTGTTGCCGCCGAACTGGGAAGTGCAGACTAATCTTTTTCAGCGGAAGGCGTATTTCAAGTTCATCCCATTCCAGAACAATGGAAGCACTTACGTCCAGCTCGCGCATGGACAAATTTCAAACGGAGTTGCGTGGACTCCATTCCTGCCACCGGGAGCGCAGCCGCAGTTGCATCAACTGCCGGGTTCAACATTTTTGAGTGCGCATGACGTGCGCTTCTGGGTCGATCTCACAATGAATAGTATTCCGGCGTTCATCGAAGAGCCCTTCATGCCGCCGCCAGACATACTCAAGATGAGAGTTTATTTTTACTACCAGGAAAATCTGAAAGCCGAGGACTATTGGAAGGCACAGGGTAAGTTTTGGAACAAGGATGTCGAAGAGTTCATCGGCAGAAATCGAGGAGTAGATGAAGCCGTCGCGAAAGTGGTCAGTCCCAGCGACACTCCTGAGCAGAAAGTGCGAAAGATCTATGCCTTCATTGGCTCGCTTGAAAATACAGACTACATTCCTGAGCGTAGCCGGCAGGAGGAAAAAAACCTCGAAATTAAAGTTACAAAAGGGGCCGACGACGTACTGCAAAATCGCAGTGGCGACCACGATGAACTAAACCGCCTTTTCGTCTCAATGGTGCGGTCTGCCGGGATTCCGGCATCCATGATCTGGGTGCCCGACCGCGGTCGTGAGGCATTTGTTAAGCAATACTTGAGCACCTCTCAGCTCGATGCTGAGATTGCCGTCGTGCAACTGGCGGGTAAAGATGTGTTCCTGGATCCTGGAACGAAGTTCTGCCCGTATGGAATTACCGATTGGCGTTATACCGGCATTGAAGGCCTCCGCCAAAGCCCCAAAGGAGCGGAGATATTTCAAACGCCTCCGCCGAGGTATATCGATTCAATAACAACTCGCATGGCTCGGGTCACGCTCGATACCGATGGGGAAATATCCGGCACCGTGAGCCTGATGTTCAAAGGCGCGTCTGCCATGCACTATCGCCAGCTTGGAGCAAGAACCGACGACCAGGGGCGAAAGGAATTGTTAGAGGACGAACTGAAACACATCGTTCCGGGCGGCAGCGAAATTTCACTTTCGAATTCTCCGGACTGGAATTCGGTAGAAGCGCCGTTGATTGCGCAGTTTCACCTCAAGAGCCCCTTCGCGATCGCAGCAGGTAAACGACTGATGCTGCAACAGCAACTATTCCACGTGAACGAGAAAGCACGCTTTTCTGCGACAGAACGCAAGAATGCTGTCTATTTTGACGCACCCTGGCAGGAAGCAGACGAGGTGCACATAACGATTCCTCCTGGCATGGAGGTTGAGAGTCTGGCTCCGGACGATGCCGTAAAACTGCCGTATGCGATTTATCAAGTTCAACATAAGAAGGAAGCACCGAACCAGATTTTTTCTCGCCGTGACTTCATCATGGGAGAAGAGCTCTTCATGCCGGAACAGTACAAAGATATAAAAGGATTTTTCGATAAGGTCAAAGCCGATGACGACCAGCCTGCGCTCGTGAGGTTATCGCAAAGTGTTGCCAGTGCACATTAGATCTGCTTCGCACTTTCGAGTGTACAAAGTCGCCGTCGCTCTAAGTCTGCTCACGAGCCTCTCGGCAGCCGCCGGAGTCAATGTTCCGGATTGGGTGCGGCAGGCAGCGGCCCAACAAGTCGGGACTTACTCGCCAGAAACCAAGAACGTTGTACTGCTCGACCAGACAGACTATACAGTCACAGCCTCAGGAGAGTTCATCGAGCACTCCCGCAACGTACTGAAAATTCTCCGTCCCGACAATCAGAACGACCGAAAGATCGGTGTATCTCTCAGCAGCGGCGATAAACTCCAGTCAGTTCACGCGTGGACCATCGATGCGGCCGGGCACGAATATGAAATCAAGCAAAAAAACTTCGTTGAAGAAAACCTATACCCGAGCTGGATACTGTACGCTGATGACCGATCGCTGGTCGCGAGCGCACCTGCTCCACTGCCCGGCTCAGTTATTGCCCTTGAGTACGAAATCAAACGACATGAGTGGATCAACGAACTCGGCTGGATATTTCAGGACACGAGCCCTGTTCTGCAGAGTATTTTGACGATTCAACTGCCTGCGGGATGGGAATTCCGCACAGCGTGGACGCACGGCTTTTCTGTTGAGCCCGTCCGACTCTCCGAAAATTCGTGGCAGTGGACGCTGAAAAACTTACCCGGCATCGAAGACGAAAAAGAGCTCATGATGCCGCCATTCCTGTCGCTGGCCGGCCGCATGAGCCTTTCATACTTTGCTCCCGGCGAGAAGTCCGCGACCGCAGCATCCTGGCAGCAGGTTGGGCTTTGGTATTCAGGTTTAACTAAGGGCCGATTCGATTCAAATCCTGCGATAAACACCAAAGTCGCCGAGCTCATCGCCGGCAAGTCCGACTATCAATCCAAATTGCAGGCGCTCACTTCTTTTCTCCAGTCCGAAATTCGGTATGTTGAAATTTCTATCGGAATAGGTGGCAATCAGCCGCACCCGGCCGGGGACATCTTTCGCTACCGCTACGGAGACTGCAAAGACAAAGTTACCCTGCTGAAGGCAATGTTGCATGAAGCGGGAATTCCCTCCGAGTACGTGTTAATCGACACTCGGCGAGGCTTTGTTAATCCCGATGTACCCTCGTCGTGGTCCGACCACGCGATCATCGCTATTGAGCTCCCGAAAGAAGTCAGCAGCGCGGCGTATCCCTCAACCATCACCGCCAAGTCTGGAAAGAAGTACATCATTTTCGATCCGACCGACGAATACACTCCAGTTGGACTATTGCGAGCAGACTTACAAAACAGCTATGCCCTGCTGGTAACTGATTCCGGTGGCGAGTTGATCCAGACACCTCTTCTTCCGCCGAGCACCAACACCTTGCAGAGGACCGGGCATTTTGTGCTGACCGCAGAAGGAGCTTTGACTGGGGAAGTCTCCGAAGATCGTGCCGGAGACTTTGCCATGGAGGAGCGCGCGCGGTTACATAGGCTCGATGAGCGCAAGCGTACAGACTATTTCGAGCACTATCTAGGCCGTTCGCTGCAGGGCTTCACGCTCGACAACGTTACTATCGGTCAGGCTGACCAATTTCAGAAAGATGTACTGATTGATTTCAAGTTTTCCACCACACAATACGGCCAGCAGCGGGGACCGCTTATGCTCGTGCGCCCTCGTGTGCTCGGCGAAAAGGGAGCTTACGTCGATAACAAGCCGCGGCACTATCCAATTGAGTTGGGACAAACCGCCAGAGAAATCGATGACTATGAAATCGAAGTTCCTAAGGGATTTGCTATAGACGACGTCCCTGATCCTGCAAAAATTGATGTAGGATTCGCCAGTTATCAAAGCAAGATAGAAGTAAACGGATCAAAGCTGCATTACTGGCGCGAATACATCATCCGCAATTTGAGCGTCCCACCAGACAAATACTCGGATTGGATCAAGCTGCAAGGCGTGATTGGAGCAGACGAATCGGCCGCAGTAGTACTCAAGCGTGTTCAGTAAGCGAAAATCACGTTTGGGGAGGCTGGCCCACCCTTCTCCGGTTCGAAGGGTGGGGTAATCAGGTTCGAACCGAATCGCGTAGCAGCTTCATCTCCGCCTTGTCTTCACCGATTTCATTCTCCTGGGAGGCTGGCCCACCCTTCGCGGTGTTCGAAGGGTGGGAATACAGAATCAAGGGGGTGGCTGTGGAAAATTCTTGTCAATACCCCTTTTCAGTCGAATTTCCTCTAACCTCCTCATTTCAGCCCAGAAATAAAGTTGCAAAGTGTGTCACAATCACCCCATTCGACCTGCTATTCTGGATATAGCAGTAAGAAATTCAAAGAGCGCGGCCAATAGCCGCGCTCTTTTTCTTTGGGCCAATATCTTGGGAATCTCAGAAGAAGCTTTTCAGTTTGAGCTCTCTCACTCTACCAGGCTCGACAACAAGCATCGTGGCGAGCTCGCCGAGCTCGCCTTTATGCGCAAAGCCGCCGCTCTGGGCTTTTCCGTCGCCAAGCCCTGGGGAGAAAGCGAGCGATACGACGTCGTTCTTCGCGCCGGCAAAGTTTTCTGGCGCGTCCAGGTCAAATCTGTACGGTCGAAATCGCCGCAACGCAAGCACTATCGAGTTGCAACCGTAAACTGGCTCAAACTTCCATACACTGCCGACGAGATCGACTTCCTCGTCGCCTACATTTTCCCGGAAGAGACCTGGTACGTTCTTCCCGTTTCTGAAGTCGAAAACCGGAAGGCGCTGTTCATCAACCCAAAGTCGAAGAGATCGAAGCACAAAGAATATCGCGAGGCCTGGGACCTCCTCGGACCAACCTGCGCCAAACCGGCGCATGTCGTAGCTCCGTCTCAAAAGGCCGCCGCCGCGCCGCAACCGTGATTTTTGCGTCGCACACTGCGACGCAAAACCAAGCCCGGGAAAACAACGCGCTTCAGGTGTGTTCAGCGGACGGTGCTTACTCCACCGTAAACTGCACCGTCGTGGTTCTGGTCGCCGTACCCGAGGTGGCATTCACCGTCACCGTGTAACTTCCGGCTGGCGTGCCTGTAGTTGTAGAAGTTCTTGAACTTGAGCTGCAGCCGATTTGCAAGAGCGCAGTTCCAAGCAGCAGGGCGACGAAAATCCCCAGGAGCAAGCGGCGCTTACGCGACGATCCGAAGCCGGCCAATCCCACACCCAGAAACGGCAGCAGCAGAGCGAAGATCGGTCCGCGGCGAAGCAAGCTGCCCGTCGTCGTAACTCTGGCTGTCGTCGAGATCGCGAGCGTGCGACTCTGTGGGCCTCCGCTCATGTTTGGAATCGGATTGTTAGTGAACGTGCAGGTCGAACCAGAAGGCAACCCAGAACCGCAGGCAAGCGTAACTGACGCCGGGAACCCTGCGCCCGTCGGCGTAACTTTCACCGAATAATTCACCTGCCCGCCCGACGGAATCGTGCTGCTGGTGCTTGGCGGGGCAAGGCTGGCGCTGACCTTAAAGTCGTTCAATGGAACCGAGCCACTGATACTCGCTAATGTCCCAAATGGTGAGTTTAGCGTGGCGCTGTTGCCTATTGAACTGGTGCCTTGCAGCGGAGTTGCTGGCACCGTCGCGGTCACAACAACCGCGACGTGCGTAGCAGGTTGGATGCTGCTGCTGGCGCCGCACGAATTCGGCGTACTGAGTGTACTGATGAGAGAGCTATTGATCGTACCCAGTGTGCAACTGAGCGCTCCGTTACTAGCGGTGCTCTGGCATCCGGTAACGCTTTTCAGGGTTGTATTCGCACTTAGGGTATCCGTGAACACGACCCCGGAGACCGGATCGCCGGTGTTGTAGATGTAGTACGTGAACGTAATGTCGCTGCCGACTCCGGCTGGCGATGGGCTCACGGTTGGGTTCGCCGCATTGCATCCTGGCGGCGATGCCGCGCCTGCGGGACTTACCTGCGGCATGCTCAAGCCAGACGTGTTCGGCCCGAGTTCAGTAACGAATGCATCCGATCCGCCGGAAAGGCTTCCTCCGCCCGAAAGAGGAGCCGCGAGCGGAAAATTGCCGGAAGAAGTTTCCCCTGCGACGTAGGTGTTCAAGTCAGCATCCAGCGCAACACTGGTCGCAACGTCAGTCCCTCCGCCGCCCAGAAAACTCGAAGTGCTGGTGTTCGTCGAGGTCGAAGTGCCAGTCGTGTTCAGGCGCGCCACAAAGCCATCGCGACCACCGCCAGAACTGCCCTGGAACGGCGTTGCGGTTGGAAAGTTAGACGAGTCGGTGAACCCAACTACGCGGGCATTGGACAG
>DAIPJJ010000008.1:0-29966 GCA_036770325.1 Terriglobales bacterium | reverse complement strand
GTTGCGTAAGCGACTGTGTATTGCTGCGTGTTGTTGGCAGGCGCATTCAGCTTGGCAGCCCAAACGTCAACCCCGCCCTGCTCGGACGCCTGGAATGCGTTCACGATCCAGGGATTCGGCGAGCCCATGTCGGTAAAATTCGTGCCGCCTGCAAGGTAAACACTAAATGTTGAATCAACGGAAACTGCTCCGCCCAACACCACGCCATTTGCTGGGGTGCTGCCGCCGATGTAAGTCGAATATTGCAGGCTGTTGACCGTGTTTTGCGACGTGTCCAGTTTGCTGAAGAAGAACTGGTTCGCCGCCGCGGGCGCTGCTTGCAGCGCACCGAGCGTAGTGGGGAAATTCGATGAGGTCGTGGCGCCGATCACATAAACGCGGCCCAGGCTGTCGATCGTCATGTTCGCGGCAGTATCGACACCGTTGCCGGAAAGATAAGTCGAATACTCGTTCGCCGAACCTGTAGGATCGATTTTCGTGACGAAGACGTGATTCCCGGCAGAGACGGGCGTGGTCTGGAAGGCGGAAGCGGTGGTTGGAAAGTCGGAAGCATTGGTCGTTCCAGCCACGTACACGTGGAACCCACTGTCAACGCCAATGCCGGTGGGATATTGCACTGAACTCCCCGATCCGCCAATGTAGGTCACATGGTCGAGGCTCGCAGTTGTGACTCCGCCCTGGCTGCTCAGGCTGATGCGCGAAACGAAAACATCCGCGGTCCCCATTGCCCCGACAAGAATTGGCGTGCTTCCGGCAAACGTTCCCGTATTCGGGGTCGTGGTTGCGCCTGCCACGTAGATGTGGCCGCCGGAATCGAGCGTGATCGACGGGCAGTGCGGAACAAATCCGAGCGCGGCACCGGTTATAGCTGTGCGGCTTTCGTCGCCTGCGCCTCCTAGGTAACTGGAGAATGCAAGCACCGGATCAATTACGAGTGCGCGGCTTCGGTCGTACGGTCCTATTTCGAACCCAGCGGTGTTCTGGCCGCGCAGAACGAAGGCGCCTGCAACGGTTTGAATTCCGGCATCCGTCTTCTGGTAAACGTGCGGCGATTGGAAGCGCAGTTCGCGGCCGTCAAGTGCGAGAACCAGGTCGCCATTGTTTGCAACCGAAACACTATTCGCGCCGTTGAAGCCCAACTCGATCTGTCGCGGATCGCTTCCGGGCGCAACTTCGAAGTCGTACTCAAGACTGTTCTGCTTGCCGTAAAACGCGAGATCTATGCCGGGATAAACTTCGTGGTACTGAACGCGGCCAAACTGCGGCACATTCTTCAACCAGCGCGACGAATCGTTTCCGATGAAGTAACTGCTGTGGCCGGGGAGGCGATCACCGCCGGAGAGTTCTGGCTGCTGGTTCCCGCCCTGCAACCGCATTTGAATGGCTGTGTGCGTCAGGCCAGCTTGCGTGCGCTTCGGGAAGGTTACAACTGCGCCAGAGGGCATCAGGTAAACGCCATAGCCGGTACCATGGGCAACAAACTTCACGTTCGAGTCGGTTTGGCCCTGATTCGCCTCAAAGCTCATTGGAAGCTCGGCAAGCGCGGATTGAATACCGGCAGATCCGAAGTCGGAAGTAGAGGAGACCGGAGCGGCTACATCGCGCTTGAACAGAAATACGCCGCCACTGAGGAGAAGAACCAGCAGAAGCAGGCCACGCACGCGCGCAAAAGCTGATCCCGCCCCACTGCGATTAACCATCAGAACCCTCCGAGTTTCCGTCTCGATTTCCGTGTCATCTTTTCGCTAGCATGGAAAATTTTGGGAGAAATGACGCCCGACGCGTGGTCACCCCAAAGCGCACGCTGCAGCATCTTTGGGATTCGGTTTGGCCTATCCGGCTGCCGAGCGCAACCCGCACCTGAATGGCTAAAGTAAGTATTTACTTAAACATCTGACGGATAGGCTGTCAAGTTTACCCCTCACCGCTGAAGTAAAAGGATTGCTTCTTCATGTCTGATGCGGCAGGGTTCGTTCAGAGATGCCGAGAAAGTGGCTAGTGGTCAGTGGCTCGTGGTCAGTGGTTCAGGAATGGTAGTGACAGCAAGTAGCTAAGCGCAACCGCCTTGGGACGGCCCGAACAGTACAAGGGGAACACGAGCCACGAATCACGAGTCACTAACCACTGACCACTAGGCACTGATCACTTCTTCAAGCTCTCCATCTCTTTGCGCACCCGACCGTACTTGCGCGCCAGGATCGTGAGATAAACCCCGTGAATGACCCAGGTTGCGATGTAGGCAGCATACAGATAGTGCATGGAGTTCATCGCGACTCCTCCAACAAGGCCTCGAGCGCCTGCGATTCTTCGACTTCGCGCTTCAGGAATTCGAGACGGTAACGGGTCCAGCACAGGAGCCACGCGAGACATGAGAACGCAGCCCAGTTGATCAGCAGGACATGCGCCATACGTGGATCGAGCGATCCCCCGTCGCCGATGACCGGAGAAGGATGCTGTGTGCGGAAAAACCAGATCGAGAAATAGACCAGCGGCACATCCAGCGCTCCGAAAATGGCGAGAACGGCCGCAATCACAGCGGTCTTGCTGCTGGTCGAAAATCGGCGCAGCACCAGATAGCTGACGTAAATCAGCCAAAGCACGAGCGTGAGCGTGAGGCGCATGTCCCATGTCCACCAGATACCCCATACAGGACGGGCCCAGATGGGACCAGTAACGAGGACAACAGTACAGAAAACGACGCCAACTTCAGCGCTGGTCTGGGCGAGAATGTCGGTTCCCGTGCGAGAAAAACCGCGTTGGATAGCGGCGTAGAGTCCAGCCACTATCAGTAGACCTACACCGCCCACCGATGCCGCCATCCACGCCAGAGCGGGGATTAAAAACCCCGCGATCAAGAGGACGATTCCTAATCCGGTGATGGCGTACAAGATCCATCTTGCGACTTGGTCGCTCCCCTCTCGTGATCTGACAAGATATTGAATTGATGCTAAGAAGTTAATGAAGAATAGGACGAACGCTGTCCACGCCGACGGCACGTGGTAATAAAAAATCCGCTGCACGTTGCCCATGGTCTGCTCAGTTGGAGCAACGATAAGCGCTTGATAGAGGGCGAAGCAGAGCAGGGCCGCGGTGACTACAGCAAGAATCGGGAAGCCGCGCTTCATTCTGCCTCGTTATTCGGCCTCAAGGACGAGTTCAAACAGCAGCAGACAAGCTGTCGTGAACACGACATCATACGCCAGGAGCAAAGCGATCCAGAAACGCGCAGGTTCCTCCCCGGTAAGGATTGCTGTCGTCGCGTTCACCATGGCGAGCAGTGCGGGAATCGAAATCGGAAACAAGAGCAGCGGCAGCATGATTTCGCGGCTGCGAGTGCGCACGGACATTGCGGCGAAAAATGTGCCGTTAATCACCAGCGCCCAGGTTCCCAGGAGTCCAATGGGAAGCAACTCCCATCCCGGCCCAAGCGCGCGAAGCTTGTAGAAGGCGATAAACAGCGGCGTCATCAATGCTTCCAGAATGCTGACGAAAATAAAATTCCCGACTGCCTTTGCCAGGAACAGAGGCGTTGCGGGAGCGGGTGAGACTCGGTAGGCGTCCAGAACCTGATTGCGCAGCTCGCGTGCCCAAGTCTGGTTTAGCGCCACAACCGCCGCGAATAGAAATGCCACCCATATCAATCCACCGGCGATGCGGCGTGATTCTTCCGCAGTCGGATCAAAGGCAAAGCTGAAGATCACGACAACGATCAAGGCGAAGAAGAGCATGGCGTTGATCGCGTCCTTCGAGCGCCACTCGAGACGAATGTCTTTGGCGAGTGTGGCGCGCGTGATCGCGAAGAAGCTCATTGCACAGCCGTCCGCAATTTCGGAGAGCGGTCTGTGATTTTGCCCGCTTCCATGTACACGAATTCGTCGGCGATTGATTCGAGCAGCGTCGGCTGGTGTGTTACCACGAAGAGCGTGGTCCCGCGGTCGCGCACTCCCGCCAGCATGGTGGCCATCTCACGGGCAGAACGGAAATCGACGTTGGAGAACGGTTCGTCGAGCAGCAAGACCTCCGGACCATTCAGAATCGCGCGCGCCAGGGAAATTCGCTGCCGCATACCCTGCGAGTATTGTCCGACGGGCCGCTGCAGGTCAGGATCGAGATTAACCACCGAAATCACTTCGCGGCAGCGTGTCTCGGGAACGCCATACAATTTCGCGAAATAGCGCAGGTTCTCGATCGCGCTGAGTTCGTCATAGAGCAAGGACGGGTGGGCCATGTAGCCGATTCGGCTGCGCACATGTTTAATGCTCTTGCTCCCGAGCACGGAGATCTCGCCTCGCGTCGGCTGTGCGAGGCCTGCAATCGTGCGCAAGAGCGTGGTCTTCCCCGCCCCGTTGTCGCCAACTACTAGGTATAGCTTCCGCGCTTCGAACTGCGCAGTCACGCCACGGAGCGCAGCAAAGCGTCCGAATTGTTTGATCACGTTTTCGGTAGCGACTACAACGGGCGGAGATTGCATCGCGTCTTTTATAGCACCAGTGTCCCTCAGCAAAGTTAAGTCGATTGCCGGTAGAAACTCAGGGCTGCATCCCCCTGGACCAGAAGGCGCGCCCGTTGCACACTTTCAAAGTTCTCGCCGGGATCGAACTTCTTCTCATGCTCAGCGATGATCAGGGCGCTTTCGCTTAGCGATGATCTTGCCAGAGCAATGAGCGCCTCACGATATGCGGATTGCATGGCATATGGAGGATCGAGAAAGATGAAATTGGGATGCACGCCGCGATGACCAAGTTCGGGAATTGCACTCGTTACATTTTTCCTTGTTATTTCGAACCTGTCATTTACCTCGAATGGCTCCAAGTTTTTCCTGATCAATTCGCCAGCCGCTTTTGACGAATCGACGAAGTACACCATTGCTGCGCCACGGCTTAAAGCTTCAATTCCAACCGCTCCGGTTCCCGCAAAAAGATCGAGCCAAACCGTACCCTCGAGTGCGGAAGGATTTCCTGCGCTCAACACGTTAAACAAGGCTTCCCGCAAACGATCAGACGTGGGCCGAATGTCCGCGCCTCGTAGTGAACGCAGTGGACGGCTCCGAAATTTTCCGCCAATAACTCTCATCGTTGTACCTGAGCCCGCTGGACTCTCGTGAAGGGGTACTTTCGCCAGGCTTATCCAGAACCCTCGCGAAAAGCCACAACCGTATAAGATTACAGAAGAGACATGCGGACGTGGTCCATTCCGGCTGGGCGAATCTTTGGGATTGAAGTTCGCATTCACCTTTCGTTCGCGCTGCTGCTGCTTTTCGTCGGAATGACCGAGCAGTTGACGCGCAATACGGTAAGCCCATGGCGAGGCACCGCGCTGGTCGCCATCGTGTTCGGATCAGTGGTGCTGCACGAATTGGGTCATGCACTGGTAGGAAAGCAATCAGGGGTAGCGCCGAAAGCGATCGTTCTTTTGCCGATCGGCGGCATCACTATCTTCGATGAAGCTCAACCGGACGTCGCATCGAACTGGAAACGCGATGCGCGAATTGCAATTGCGGGTCCGACGGTAAATTTTCTGGTCGCGGGAATCTCCGCCTTTTTCGTGAACACGCTTCTGCCGCATGAGCATCTGTGGGCAAATTCCTATGTGACTACCACCGATCTGCCGCACGGCCTGGTTTGGGCAAACATGTGGCTTGGACTGTTCAACCTGCTTCCCGCTTACCCAATGGATGGAGGCCGTGTGCTTCGCGCACTCTTCAGTCGCAACATGGATCCGGTGAGCGCTACCCGCCGCGCGATCAGCATTGGCCGGGGCTTTGCGTTCGCTTTCATGCTGGCCGGCTGGTGGGTTCCGTGGCTGGCGGTAATTGGGGTCTTTCTGTTCATAGCGGCACAAATGGAGGATCGTTCAGCCGTTTTCCGCTCTGTTCTCGAAACGGTACACCTCGAAGACATCATGCTGACCGACTTTGCCACGCTCTCGCCGGCGGATACGCTAGAGGATGCGCTCGAGAAAGCTGTTCATTGCCTGCAGGACGACTTCCCGGTGATTCGCGGTGCAGACATGGTAGGCGTAGTTTCCCGGCAGAAGATTCTGCAGACATTACGGCGCGAGGGCAACGGCTACGTGCAGGCGATCATGAACCGGCTCTTCGACGTTGCACAGAAGAGCGAATCCCTCTCCTCGGCGTTCCGCAAACTTAGCGCTCGGAACCTCAGCATTATTCCTGTGGTGGAAAATCAGCAACTGGTTGGTATCGTCACGCTGCAGAACCTGATGCACTCGATGGCACTCCTTGCCGAGACCCGCAAGCTGCGTAAGACTGTGCTCGAAAGCTGATTCAGAATCGAATCACGATTCCAACTGCCGGTTCAGCCATGTGGCCGCGCACTCCGGTGAAGAATTGCTGGATCCGCAGGGTAGGTTGCTTGTAGATCAGCCCACGATATTGCAGCCGGAGCGCCAGTCGCCGCCACACGGGATAATCGACGCCCCCTCCGTACAAAAAGGCCATCGAAGTCTGGGTATAAGCCGGAAACGCATTCTGAAAGCCGTCAATAAATGTTTTTCCCGGGTAGAAACGAAGCGCTCCACCGCCTGCGAACAAGAATGGCTCGAGCTTCTGAAAGTGAAATAGGTTCACCGTATACGCGCCGGTGTACTCAGTGATGGACGTTTCAAGGCGATAGTTATCAGGCGGAAGAATAAATATCTGAGAGTTATCAGCGCGGCCGATGTTCAAGGCAATCCCATGCGTGCGATTGAATCTGAAACGGAATGTTCCGAACACCAGGCCGGAGTTGGTTGGCGCCAGAGTCACGTTTCCGATATTGCTGCCGGCGCTCTTGCTGAACACGCCTCCCCAGCCCACGCTGGCATCAAAGTGACCGTCGTCCTGCGCCAGGGAAATAGTTGCGACCGAAAACACGACCATTAAGGCTGCCAACACTTTGTTCAGCATCCATTTCCTTTCAAGGCGGTCACGAAGCGCGGCCGCGATGTGATTGACTGTGCTGCTGGAATGGTACAAGGTTCCCCGCCGCGGGCCGTTCAATCTTGCATCGAATCTGGCCCAATCAGGCGTAAATTCCGCGTTGACGGATCGTATATGCAACACGATCGATGGCCAGCATGTACGCCGCAATGCGGTTGTTAACTCCGTGCCTGCTGGCGTATGCATCGACGTCGTGGAATGCGCTCACCATGATGTCTTCGAGTTGCTCATTCACGACAGACTCTTTCCAGAAATAGCCCTGGCGGTCCTGCACCCATTCGAAGTATGAAGTTGTGACGCCGCCGGCGTTACAAAGGATGTCAGGAATTACGAAAACCCGCTTTTCGGCCAGAATTTCGTCGGCGGCTGCGGTAGTGGGCCCATTCGCGCCCTCGGCGAGAATGCGGCACTTGATTCGCGCCGCATTGCGGCTGGTGATCTGGTTCTCAGTAGCCGCAGGCACAAGAATTTCGCACTCCGAACACATCAGTTCCGCCGGATCGGCACTCTCGGCTTCAGAAAAACCGGTAATGCTGCGCGAGCGCTCACGGTGCTTCACGAGTGCGTCTACATTGATCCCGTTTTTGTTGTAGAGCGCGCCGTCAACTTCGATGACGCCAATAATTTTGTAACCCGCATCGGACATCAACTTCGCCGCGTTCGAACCGACGTTGCCAAAACCTTGAACGATGACCCGTGTGCTTTCGGGTTTCAGGCCAAGCTTTTTGATCGCCTCATCGCAAACGATCATGATTCCCCGCCCGGTCGCCTCTCTTCGTCCGCGCGAGCCGCCGATGTTGATCGGCTTTCCGGTTACGACTGAGGTAACCGTCTGCCGCATGTGCATGGAATATGTATCCATCATCCACGCCATAACCTGCTCGTTCGTGTTCATGTCGGGCGCGGGAACATCTTTTTCGGGACCGATGAATTCGACGAGCTCTGCGGTATAGCGGCGTGTCATGCGCTCGATTTCGCCTTGCGACATTTTTCTCGGATCGCAAATAATTCCGCCCTTTGCGCCACCGAAGGGGATGTTCACAACAGCGCATTTCCACGTCATCCAACTGGCGAGGGCGCGAACTTCGTCGAGGGTCACATCCGGGGAGTAGCGCACCCCGCCCTTCGCTGGACCGCGCGCGATCGAATGCTGAACACGAAATCCGGTGAAGACTTCGAGCTTGCCGTTGTCCATGGAGACTGGGATGTGAACAATCAGTTCGCGATTGGGGTAACGAAGGACCTTCCAAAGGCCTTCATCGAGGTTCAGCTTTTGCGCGGCGAAGTTGAAGCGCGCGGATTGCGCCTCCCAGGGATTAATCTCCTGCTCGAGAGAAACGGTCGTCATAAAATCTCCGAATTAGGACACATTTGCTTCGTGCCGGCGGAAGAGAGGAGTCACCAGCAGGCAAACCTACAGATTCTAGACACCGCGTAGGGAGTAAGCAAGCAGCGGAGCGGCACGCGCGGTCGCGCCCATTGGTTTGTCTATTTTTTGTCTGCTTTCTTGGAAGAGGCAGTTTCGGTCTTGGGCTTCTTGTCCTTGTCTTTGCTTTCGCTGGATTCTTTCGAAGAATCGGGCTTTGCGGATGAATCTGAGCCTGAACTTCCGGCTGATTTCTTTGCGTAATCAGTCACATACCAGCCGGATCCTTTGAATTGAACGGCGGGCGCGGAGAGCACCTGCTCGACTTTTCCGCCGCACTCCGGACATTTCTTGACCAGCGGATCGGAAAAGCGTTGGATCCGCTCAAAACGATGGCCGCATTTCTTGCACTGATATTCGTAAAGTGGCATGCGTAGGAAACGCGTGGCGCGGGCGTGGGCCCCGCGAAGCTTGGTTCGATTCTAGGGTGCGAGAGAAGATGCCGTCAATTTTCGCTCCTTGAACCAGCAGATTCCTCGATTTCGCACAAAGTGAGACGCCTCGGAATGGCAGTGTGCGGGGTGCTACACTCCGCCCATGGTGGACGAAGTTCTCGCGCCGGGAGTTTACTTGGTTGCTACCCCCATCGGAAATCTCGAAGACATCACGCTTCGCGCCATTCGTGTGCTGAAGCAAGCTGACCTGATCGCTTGCGAAGACACCCGGCAAACGCAAAAGCTGCTGAACCACTACGGAATTGAAACCCGAACGACAAGCTACCACGAGCATAATGAAGCCGAGCGGGCCACGGAGCTGATCGAAAAGATCGCGTCAGGCGCGCGGATCGCGGTGGTCAGCGATGCTGGCATGCCGGGAGTTTCTGACCCTGGTTTTCGCGTGGTGCAGATGGCGATCGAACAAGGCATTCCGGTTTTCACGATTCCCGGACCCGTCGCGTTCATTTCGGCCCTGGTGGCAAGCGGATTACCAGTTGAGCCGTTTAGCTTCAGGGGCTTTTTGCCAGCAAAGAGCGGCGCTCGCCGAAAAGAATTAGAAAGTATTCGAGATTCGAAAGAAACAAGCGTCTTCTACGAGGCTCCCCATCGTATTCGCGAGGCTCTCAAAGACATCGTCGCTGTGCTGGGGACGCGACGAAGTGTCTGCGTTGCAAGAGAACTGACCAAAATCCATGAAGAGTTTTTGCGAGGAATCTCCGGCGAGCTTCTTAAGGCTGTAGAGGATTGTGGTGAGCTGAAAGGCGAGATCACGTTGCTCATTGGTCCCGCGGCCGAACGGGAAATTCAATCTGATTCGATTTCGATTCACGATCGCGTTGCCGAAATCATGCGGGAGGAAAAGCTGGAGGAAAAATCCGCGCTGAAGAAGGTAGCTAAGGAACGTGGGATATCCAAGAGCGAGGCGTACCGCGAATGGCAGATCGCGAAAAAAACCTAACTTACTTTCCAGCCAATTCTTTCTTTACGGCTTCGCTCACCACTTTCCCGTCCACACGCACTCCCTGAGCGGCAAACCGCGCCATCGCGTTCTTCATGACCGCGCCCATGTCTTTCATGGTTGGAGATCCCATTTCGGCGATGACCGCCTTCACGCCGGCAACAACGTCGGCCTCACTTGCCGCCTTGGGCAGGTAGGCTTCAATCAGCACGACCTCAGCGGCTTCCTTATCTGCCATCTCTTTTCGGCCGCCCTTGGTGAACTGCTCGATAGAATCCTTCCGTTGTTTGATCAGCGTGCTTAAGACCTGCTGCGCCTCTTTGTCGTCGAGCGGCGCCATTTTCTCGATCTCACGGTTCTTGAGCGCAGCCTTCACCATGCGCAGTGTCGAGAGCCGGACCTCGTCGCGCGCCTTCATGGCGGTGGTAATGTCTTTCTGAATTTGTTCAACTAAGGGCATGCTCGAATTCTAAACCGAGCTCTTAGCTCTTAGCTATTAGCGCTTAGCTTTCTGTCGTGGCAGCAGTCTGCGGTTAAGAACCTCGGGCGAGAGCGTGATCGCTTTTGCAGATGGCTCCCATCAACGAATCGCATACAGCACTGCAATATGCATGCCTTCTTTCGCGATACACTAATAAGTACTTTCTGCTTCCCCCAATTTCATTCCAAGGACTAATGTCATGCTGCTGAAGAACCGTCTGTTCACCCCGGGGCCGACGCCGCTGCTCCCGGCTGCGCAAAACGCCATGGCGGCATTCACTGCGCACCATCGCACGGCCGATTTCAAGGCGCTGTTTACACGTGTTCTCGCCGACATGAGAGATTTTATTGGCACGGCTAACGACGTGCTGGTGCTTGCGTCTTCCGGTACGGGCGTGATGGAAGGCTCGGTTTCGAATTTGACCTCGCCGGGCGACCGCGTGCTTGTGCTCACGGCTGGAAAATTCGGCGAGCGCTGGCGTGATCTGGCAAAAGCTTACGGGTGCCAGGTCGACCTGATCGAAAAGCCTTATGGCGATACATTCTCGCTTGATGAAGTACGTGCCAAACTAACTCCGGAAACTCGCGCCGTTTACGTTCAGGCCACGGAGAGTTCGACGGGCGCCCGCCACGACGTGCAGGGCATCGCCAGGCTGGTTCGCGCAAACGGCAATGACACACTGCTGATAGTCGACGCCATCACCGGCCTCGGCACAACGCACTTCGACGTGGATGGCTGGGGCATTGACGTCATCATCGGCGGATCGCAGAAAGCGCTGATGATCCCTCCAGGTCTCGCCTACTGCGCAGTCAGCGAGCGCGCCTGGAAGCGCATGGAGACAGCGAAGAACCCGCGTTACTACTTCGATTTTCGGAAGGAACGCAAGTCGGCAGCGAAGGGCGAAACCGCGTATACACCGGCGACCTCTTTGTTCGCGGCTTTAGGGGCGGCGCTGGATTTCGTCCGCCAGATGGGAAGCGGCGATCTCGCGGCTGGACGCAAGGCTCTGGTCGATAACGCGGAACTTGCCGCCGAGATGACGCGCGCCGGTGTAAAAGCACTCGGCCTGAAGCTGTTCACATCTTCTCCTGGTGCTGCCTTAACAGCAGTCAATGCTCCTGCCGGTCTTGATTCGAGCAAGATCGTGAAGGAGTTTCGCGAGTCGTTTTCGGCCGTCGTAGCCAACGGTCAGGGCGATATGAAGGGCAAGTTGTTCCGCATCGCTCACATTGGGTACTACGACTTTATCGACACGGTAGGCATTCTGGCCGCGCTGGAGCATGTGCTCGCGACGGTAACCGATCGGCCGGTTGAGTATGGCGTGGCAGTCCGCGCAGCACAGGAAGTGTACGCGCGTTCGAAGAGCCGCGAACTGGCGGAAGTGGCGGGCGCGAAAAGCTAGCAAATGCCCGCCCCGCTCTTCCCTCCTGGAGGATGTGAGCCAAGAGCGTGATGGAAGAGCGGGACGGCCTGCTACAACAGTTCTAGTTGACGGTGAAATTCATGGGCGACGATGTGGCAGGCGATGTCCCGCCGCCATAAATGCCGCCTGGAGTTCCAGGGTTGGTGACTGTAACTGGGACAGTCCCCGAGGCCGACACAGCGCTTGCTGGAATGCTGGCCTCAACCTTCGACGCACTAACCCACTGGGTCGACATGGCAGTGCCGTTGAAGTTCACGACGGCCGAGGAGCCAAAATTCGTGCCATCAACCTCAAGGCTGAACGACGAACTTCCCGCAGCGGTGCTGGGTGGGCTCAGTTGGGAAATTGTAGGGACCGTTCCCGGCGCTGGAGGCATATTCGCAGGCTTTGAGTAACCGCAACCGACGCCGATAACCGCCAGCAGTAAGATCGAAAAAAGTTTCATAGGATTTTTCTCCGGGAGTACTCGCAAACTACGGTAAGTTTAGGAAAGCGGCTTTTTACACGTGTCTGACGGTTGTCACTTTCTTGTAAAGGAATCATTAGTCATGAAAATTGTTATCGCGGAAAAAATGTCCTCCTCGGCCATTAACCTGCTGCGCGAGCCGGAGTGGACAGTAGTCACGCCCGACCAGGTGAACGGAAATCTCGCGAAAGAAGTCGAGGATGCTGACGCGTTGCTGGTGCGCTCAGCCGTGCAGGTGGATGCAGCTCTCTTATCGAATGCTGCGAAGTTGCGCGTCATCGGGCGCGCCGGCGTGGGTGTAGACAACATCGAACTTGAGCCCGCGACGCGCAAGGGTATTGCGGTAATGAACACACCCGGGGCGAACGCTGTTGCGGTCGCGGAAATCACGATTGGGCTCATGCTGAGCATGGCGCGCTTTATTCCTCGTGCCAACGAACTCATGCATGCCGGGAAATGGGAGAAGAAATCGCTTCAAGGCACCGAGCTTCGCGGCAAGACTTTGGGCATTGTTGGGCTGGGCAAGATTGGCTTGGAGGTCGCGAAACGCGCACGGCCGTTTGGCATGGAGATCGTAGCGCATGACCCGTTTGTCTCGGCGACACTCGCGAAAGACAACGGCATACGTTTGGCTTCGCTCGAAGAAGTTTTTGCGGCGGCAGATTACCTGAGCCTGCACGTGGGCCTGACTCCACAGACACAGAACATGATTAATGCCGAGTCACTTAGGAAAATGAAGAAGGGTGTCCGGATTGTGAACTGCGCGCGCGGCGAACTTGTAGATGAAGCCGCTTTAGTTACGGCTTTAAAAGACGGACAGGTTGCTGCTGCAGCACTGGATGTCTTTGTGCAGGAACCGCTGAAGGATTCTCCGCTGCAAAAAATGGAAAACGTGATTCTCACGCCACATATTGCAGGTTCTACGAATGAAGCGCAGGAAGCCGTCGGACAGCAAATTGCCATGCAGGTGAAGGAGTATCTGAAGCACGGCGTTATTCAGAATGCCGTGAATGTGCCTTCGGTCTCGTACGACGAATACGAGCAAATGAAGCCATATATCGTGCTCGCTGAGCGTTTGGGATCGTTCCTTGGACAGATCAGCGATGGAGTGCAGGAGATTGCGATTTCTTATACCGGTCACATCGCTGAATGGAAGACTGATCTGATTCGCAATGCGGCTATCAAAGGAATTCTCAATGCTGCGGTTGAAGAATCAGCAAATCTGGTCAACGCCGCGAGCCTGGCTTCCGAACGCGGCCTCAAGGTTCAGGAGGAGCGCAAGCCGAAAGCCTCAACCGGAGGCGCGGGAAGCGTGCTCTCGATCGAGATCCGCACGCCAAAAGAAAAGCACATCGTCAAAGGGGCGGTATTACGGGAGAGTGCGCAGCGGCTGCTGCATGTGGATGGTATCGATGCTGAAGCGCCACTCGAACGCAGTCTGGTTTACTTGCACAACCAGGACGTCCCGGGTGTCATTGGCAAAGTCGGAACCATTTTAGGTAAGCACGACATCAACATCGCGAATTTCTCGCTAGGACGGAGAAGCGGAGAGCCACAACCTGGAAAGCCGCTGGAAGCAATTGCGGTGGTGCAGGTGGACGGTGACGTGCCCGAAGCTGTGGTGAGCGAGCTGCGCGGCATTCCGGCGGTGCAGCAGGCGAAGGCGATCCATCTGGAGTAAACCTTCTCCGCACTCTGAAACTTCCTTTGTAGCTCCCTTTGGGTGGGGCAGCGCTTCAGCGCCGCTCTACCCAATCCCTTGTTCCGGTCGTGTTACTAGCCGTACCCTTTGAATCTCCCGGCGCTTTTGCGCGTTGCTTCGCCCATCTGGCTGGAGGATAATCTAGTTAGCGTCTCGGGAAATCTCCCGCTGCAGTTTGTATTGAACCTGCCGAATTCCATCACGCTGATTCGCATCTGCATGATCCCGCTTTTCATGTGGGTACTGGCAACCAGCCGGCTTTCGAGCGTGAATGGCGAGAAGGAAATTCTGGCTTCTGCCCTCTTTATTGCTGCCTCCATTACAGACGGAATCGATGGCTACATAGCGCGCCGCCGCGGGCAGATCACCACGATGGGTATCCTGCTCGATCCGCTTGCCGACAAACTCCTGATCGCTGCGGCATTTGTCACCCTCGTGCAGTTCAATCCGCGACTCGTGCCCGCCTGGGTTGCCATTGTGATTATCGGCCGGGAGTTCCTGGTGAGTGGGCTACGATCGATTGCTGCTTCCGAGGGATTTACGATTGAGGCGAGTGATCTGGGCAAGCTGAAGATGTTCGTCCAGATCGTCTCGGTGGTGGCGGTGATTCTCGATCATCGCTGGCAGGAGTGGCCTGTTGGACATTACATATTCCCGGTTCACTGGATTGCATTTCTGGCCATCTGGTTTATGGTAGGCGTCTCCTTGATTTCCGCTGGCGACTACTTTGTCGGCTTCTGGCGGAAGATCGATCGGCACGCTGTGAAGCGCCAACGGCGGGCATTCATTCTCAGCCGGCGCAAGAAGCGCAATGTCGCAGCAATATAGCGGGTCGGCTGGCAGTTCCTCCGCGTTGATTGTTCCGTCCGAATACACTGGCGAGGAACGCAGTCTGCTGCTGCAACTCGCGCATGAGGCAATTCTCTCTGCGCTCGAGCGACGCGAAATTTCGCTTTCCACTTCTTCGACACATCTTTCCGAACCACGAGGCGTCTTCACTACTTTGTATTCAAGAGGCCAGTTGCGCGGGTGCGTTGGATTTCCGGCAGCAGTTGTGCCGCTTTACCGGGCGGTAATTGAAACTGCTCGGGCCGCAGCTTCGGAGGACCCAAGATTTCGCCCACTCGAACTCGACGAAGCACGTGAACTGAAGATTTCTTTAAGCGTGCTCTCAACGTTGCAGCCCATTTCCGCAGATGGGGTGCAAGTGGGTCGTCATGGACTCGTAATTTCAGCCGCAGGCCGACGCGGGCTTCTGCTTCCGCAGGTTCCGGTCGAACATGGTTGGGACCGAACTACATTTCTCGAGCAGACGTGCTTAAAAGCAGGTCTTCCGGTTAGTGCATGGCAGCAGGGCGCAAAGATTGAAGCGTTCACAGCGGAAGTATTTGCCGATCGGGGCTGCAAGGCAGCTTAAGTCATACCTGTGGATTTGAGTCGGCTGCGAAAAGCCGCACTCCGAGTATTTCCGAATAGCGCGCGTAGTCCCGGTCCATAGTGAAGATTGCTGATTCTAATCGCAGCGCGACGGCGCAAATCAACATGTCAACTGATGAACTTGCCACCCCCTGGGTGCGACAGGCATTGCTCATGGCCGCCGCTCGCTCATAGTCGGCAGTGTGGAGCTGTACGTCTTTGAAGGAACGGAGTTCTTCTCGAAGGCGGTCAAACTGCGCCTGCTCTTTAATTCCTGAGAGTAGCTTCTGGCGAATCGGGCCGATCATGACGACTCTGCCTTCGCGAATTAACTCGCTGAGAGCATTACGCAAGTTGAGTTGGGTCGGAGTTAAGTCCCGGTGTGCTCGCCGCAAAGCAAGCGACCACACTGGCGTATCTACCAGGACATTCACGAATGCCTGCGGCGTCTTTCGGCTTTGTAGTCGTAAGCAGGATCAAAATCGACGGTACCGAAGCGTTCGATCAGCTTGATCTGCTTGCGTCTTCGGATGTATTCGTCGGATGTATTCGTCGAGCGCCGCAGTGACAGCTTCCCTCTTGGTCTTGTGCCCGCCGGTTCTTCGGGCTTCTTCGATGAGAGCGTCATCCAGAGCTAAATTCGTGGCCATTTGTGTATAGTGTCACACATTTAAGTGTGTGGCATCGCACAAAAATTCTGGGGAAGGATATTCCTTCCCCATGTAAGGTTTCGGCTATTGCCGGTCGAGTTCCACGCTGTCGCCGACGTGTACTGGTTCGAGAGAAAACACGATCATTCCTGTCGCAGTTGTGGGTGTGGTTCCCAAAATCACCACCTCGCCAACGCCGCGGCGGGGCATATCGGCTGTGTGAATTGCCGGCCCATGTCCAATGTCCAAAAACGACGGGTTGACCACCGGCGGGTTCTTCTGGGTCACTTCATAGGAGGTGGCTTTGAAGGAAATTGAATCCACCGGATTCTGCAGGACTTCCCCGGCGGTCCGCTCAACTCGAACGAAGTCTCCCACCTTCAGCCCCTGATTGGCGCCTATGTTGAGATAAACCTTTCCGCCATTGCCAAGCTCGGTATCGAAATCCTTGGCCATAACGATTCTGCCGCTTGCCTGCCCGTTTGCCGGAGCAAAGCGGTCAAACCGCTGTGGGGGATGGAATGCTATCGTTCCTTTGTCGACATAGGGCATTACCAAATCACCGGGCGACACTGTATCGCAACTGAACTCCACGCGAGCGATCGCCATGTGTGGACGAGTGTCAATCACCTTAACCAGTGCTACCTCTTCGTATGGCTGGCCGGTGGCTTTCAACGCTGAAAACTGGCCGGGAAACATTTCAAACCGGTTCGGGTCGGTCAACTCGCGCACTACCCTATACTGCTGACCCGCCTCATAGCCCTTCCCATGCAGATAGATGGCATCGCCCGAGCCGAAATTGGCGGTGAAAGGCGATTCCATGCCACCAGTGACAAACTTATCTCTCGCCTGAGCTTTGTCAACGAAGCCCGCGCAATAGAGGTCTGCGGTCGTAGGCGTCACTGGTCGCTCAATCGGAAAGTTGATGCTGGTGGCAACAGTACCTTCCGGAGTCGCTTCAGACGAAGTCCCTTGCTGCGCCCAGCCCAAGCTGACCAGCAACGGCAACAGGCAAATCACTGCTTTCTTCATATTTCCCCCACGGCGCTCGCCCGACAAACGACGCCTAAGTTGCTTAAAACAAACAAACTTCCAATGTGGAAAGTAGCAAGGTAACCAGGGTGGGTCAAGTTACGCAGGTCTAACTCAACGGGCTGTTAAAAAGTTTACTACCCAAAATTGGTGCAATGCTGTTGCATCGAATGCTATGTCCCTGTAATATCGCGCGGTTACATGGGCACCGGAAATAACAATTATGGCAGGCTGCTACACCTGCGATTGCCAAGGGTTTGTACCGCTATCGGCGCGCCAACTCCTGCAGAGTTGCTTGAGAAAGCGGAATCGATTGCCCGCGATAACCCTTTCATAGAGTTGCGTTTAGACTACATTTCGCGTCCTGGGCTGGCGCTTGGGCGGATCAAGGAATTCATTGAAACCCACCCTCATGTTGCCGTCATTGCGACTTGCCGCCGAACGGTCGCCGGGGGGAAATTTAAAGGGGCCGTCAACTCGCAACTGGAAATCCTCGGGAAAGCGGCGGAGGCGGGATGCCAGTTAGTTGATCTTGAGCTTCAGAGCGCCAGCCGCTTGAAACCCGCACAATTGTCAAAACTTCACTCGAAGGCCGCCCTGGTCCTCTCCTCCCATGATTTTCGCGGTACAGGGAAACTTGAAGAGACGCTGAAGAAGATGTCCGCTTATCCGGCCGATTTCTGCAAAGTGGTGAGCACAGCCAACAGCCTGTACGACAACGTCACCATGATGAAGTTCCTGGAAAAGCACCAGGATTCCCATAGCCTGGTCGGACTCTGCATGGGTGAGCAGGGCATCATCAGCCGGGTGGTAGGCGTCCGCGCGGGCAGTGCCTTTACTTTCGGAGCGCTGACCGCCGACGAGAAGACAGCGCCCGGACAAGTCACAGCACAAGAACTGCGCAGCACTTATCGGATCGACCAGGTCGATGCCGCGACCAAAGTGTATGGCGTCGCCGGAGATCCGGTTACACATTCCCTTTCCCCGTTAGTCATGAACGCCGCAATGCGGCGCGAGAACGTGAACGGCGTCTTCCTCAGGCTGCATACGAAATCGTTGAAGGACCTGCTTGCCTGCGTGCGGGAACTTCCCATTCACGGGTTGTCCATCACCATGCCCCACAAACAGGCAATCCTGCCCCACCTCGACAACACGGACCCGCAGACTGCGAAAATCGGTGCCTGCAATACGGTGGTTCGGTCGCAAGACGGGAAACTTTACGGCTTCAATACAGACAGCGCGGGCGTGGTGAGTCCGCTCGAACAGCGGCTGCCTCTAGCCGATGCGCGCATTCTGGTGTTGGGCGCCGGTGGCGCCGCACGGGCTGCGGTGTTCGGACTAAAAGAACGCGGTGCGGATGTATTCATCCTGAACCGCAATGCGGAGTCTGGACAGAAGCTCGCGCGTCAGGCCAAAGCAAGGACCATCAAACGCGTGAATCTCAAGAAACTCGATTTCGATGTGATCATCAACGCCACCCCTGTGGGCATGGGGAACGTACGAGAATCGCCGCTGAGCGCGGACGAGATCAGAGCCAAATTTGTCTTCGATATGGTCTATGACCCGGGAGAGACGAAACTGCTGAAACTGGCCAAAGAGCGCGGCGCTGAAGCCATACCTGGTAGCGTCATGTTCGTTCACCAGGCCGCCCGGCAGTTCGAAATCTGGACCGGCAAACCCGCGCCCCGAGAAGACATGCTGCGGATTGTGATGCTGGCGCTGGCCGAGAGAGCGGCTGCGGGGAACGGAGTGAAGAAAGTGGTTGGTGGCTAGGGCTCGTGGCTCGTGATCAGTGGCTCGTGGCTGGTATCGTACAGCGGGTTTTCCTCAGTTTAGAGACCGGGCTTGCGTGATTTCCGTCACAGCGTCCGTCTCTCCCTCCGAATATCATTTTCCCCATGCAAAATGAAAGTCATATGCAAATGGGGCCAGTGAGGCACTACCGCGATCTCGTTGTATGGCAACAATCTTTGAATTTGGTTTCAGAAACTTATCGTATCACTCAGACTTTTCCATCAGACGAGCGCTTCGGTCTAACAGCACAGATCCGGCGCGCGGCCGTTTCGGTTCCGAGCAATATTGCGGAAGGCCAAGGGCGCTGCTCAACAGGAGAGTTTCGACAGTTTCTGGGGAACGCCCGCGGCTCGTTGCTGGAGCTCGAAACACAGCTCCTTATCGCGCATAAATTGGGTTACTTATTAACTGCTGAGAGCGCTGCCGTGGGCAGGCACATTGAGAAAATCGGCAGGATGTTGAATGCACTCCTTAATTCGCTTACAGATCGTCGAAACACAGCCACTAGTCACGAATCACGAGCCACGGCTACTAGCCAGTGATTCTCAAAAAGTTCTCAACCAGCTTCTTCCCTTCGCGCGTCAGTACGCTCTCTGGATGGAACTGGACGCCTTCGACCGGGAATTGCTTGTGACGCAATCCCATGATGGTTCGTGAGCCATCAGGTTCAGTGGTCCAGGCGCTGACTTCCAGTTCGGGAGGGAGACTTTTCTGATCGACGATCAATGAGTGATAGCGGGTCGCGGTGAAGGGCGATTCGAGGTCCTTAAATACGGTCCGACCGTCGTGGGTCACTTTGCTGGTCTTGCCGTGCATCAGATGTGGCGCACGGATGATCTTCCCTCCGAACGCCGCACCTAAGGCCTGATGCCCAAGGCAAACTCCCAAAACGGGGAATTTGCCTGTGAGTTGGCGAAACAAGTCGATACTAATGCCGGCGTCTTGCGGCGTGCATGGTCCGGGCGAGATGACGATACCCTTGGGACGCATCTTCCTGATGTCTTCCACCGTAACCTGATCGTTGCGCCGCACGACGATTTCGGTCCCCATTTCGCCAAGATATTGCACGAGGTTGTAGGTAAACGAATCGTAGTTGTCGAGGACGAAGATCATGGTTATGTCTAGGGTATCACCGGCGGTAGAAGTGGTTGGTGGCTAGTGGTCGGTAGCTAGTGGTCAGTGGTGAGTAGTGAGTGATACGCGCCTCGTGGCTCGTGTTTGGTGCCTGACTGTCTGTTCGTGTTCAGCCGTAAACGATCGCACGCTACGCCGGAACAATCTAGCTACGAGTCACGAATCACGAGCCACTTGCCTTTGATCACCAGCCACTAGCCACTGATTTCCCCCAACTTTCCCTTGACAGGCCAGCCCTGAAGTTACATCCTTACAGGGGTTTATAGAACCTTTCCCATGGGAGTGGAAGTCCAGCAGGCGGAAAAACGGGCCACTCGACGATTTGCACTGCGCTTACCTGTCATGGTGAGCCACGCAGGCAATGCGGACACTCCGCTTCCGGCTCACACCCGAGACGTCAGCGCTCGCGGAGTTTGTTTTTATCTCGATGCACCCCTCGCCATGGATTCCTCGATCGAGTTCACCATGACGCTTCCTCCGGAAATCACCCTGACTGAAAGCATCCGCGTTCGATGCAAGGGCAAGGTCGTTCGTGTCGATGACAGCCTTGCCGACGCGAAATTCCCGGTAGCAGCGGTGATCGACGAATACGAATTTTTATCTCAGTCCTGAAATGCACGGAAGGATCAATTCCTTTCGACCAGCTTTATAACTACTCCCACTAGTGCTACTCTCAATCCATACCTGCCTAACCAGGATTGGCTTTGTCCAGCACGCGAGTTCATTCTTGTGCTCTTTTATTGGCCGCTATTGCCTTCTGCTCCGCGGCTGCAAAAGATCAGCCTGCTGCCGTGCAATCCATAAAAGTTGTTCCTGATGATCGCGGAGCAGTTATTGAAGTCACGGCCACGCGGACGCTTAAACCTCAGTTACAGACCGTGCAAAATCCTCTACGGCTGGTCATTGATCTGCCGAACTCGACCTTGGACACGCCAAAGAGACGCGTCCCGTTCCGCAATCAGCAGATCAAAGATGTTCGCATGAACCAGTACCAGGCCACAGTTACACGCATCGTGATTGATCTTGACGCTCCCATCGCCTACACGTGGGACGCGGCTGGGAACCGGCTGCACATACGCATTCACCCGGATGAGTCGGCCAGTGCGAAACCAGCCACGGTTCCGGCCGTAACTCCGGCGAAAGAGCCGGTTGCGGTTCCCTACGCTCAGGGTTCGTCGGGAGCACTCGTTGAGGCGGGAAGCCGGGTGGGGAGTGGATCATCAATTACGGCAAAGGAGGAGACCGCCGTGTTGCGTCTGACGCGCGGCGGCGAAGTCAGGGTATGCCCGGGAACTACGCTTTCGGTCGCGACATCGCCGGCCGGCGAAGACCTGATGCTCGGAATGAACACAGGCGCGATCGAGACGCATTATCATCTGGATGAATCTTCCGACTCGATTCTTACTCCCGACTTTCGCATCGTGCTTCCCGGCCCGGGTGAATTCAATCTGGCTGTAAAGTCCGATCCGCGCGGCGATACCTGTGTGAGTTCTTTACCGGGCAGTAACTCTTCGGTGGTGGTAGCGGAACTGATCGGCAATGGGACGTACGAGATTAAGCCTGACCAGCAGGTGCTCTTCCGGCAGGGGCGAATGCAGTCGGTAGAAACTCCGCTGGCGGCGTGTGGATGTCCTCCGCCTCAGGAGCCCATGTTGCGTACGGAGAACAACCCGGCATCAGTAGTTCCCGATGACAAGGCGGGAAACAAATTGCAGCTGGCCAATTCCAATGAACAACCGGCAAGCATTCCCGGTTCGGGCGTAAACGGCTCAAATGGAAAACCGGCGGTTGATCCGATCGCGCCCGCAGGCCCCGACTCCAAACCGGCAGCAGACGTGACCGCGCAGGTGACAACGCCGTTAGTGTTTAACGCGAAGGAGTTTGCCCGGATGAAGGCGCAGACCCCGGCAGAACTCACGAAAAAAGTTGCTGAGCTCCCATTCTCGGCGAGACCTGCCGCTCCGTTGCCGCCGATAGTCGTGCTCCCGCCGCCTCTGCCGAAGCCCGAGCACAGAGGCTTCTTCAGCAGGATCTTCCACTCCATTTTTAGATAGGAGCGGCTTCCGCCTTAACAAAGGGCGCCTTGCGGCGCTTTGCTTAACGCCGCTTCGCTTGTTTTGTCAGGGGTGTAACGCGCTCTCTTAGCTCATCAGCGAGATCAGAACCGCGCTCCATGACCTCCTCCGCGAAGTCCTTTGCGTTTTCCTTCCAATCGTCGAATGTTTCGCGGGCGGTGTCATACTGGCGGCGCAGGTCACGGCGCATCTGCCGTCCCTCTTTTGGAGCAAATAACATTCCGACGACAGCTCCGGCGCCAAGTCCGATTAAAAGAAACGTGATCGCCGTGCCGACATTACCGCTGCGTTCGTATTTTCCTTCTTGCATGAATGCACCTCAATGAACGGAACTTTGATTCTGGTTAGGTTATTTTAGCTGTCCAATCCAGTTCCGTGCTGAAATGCGCAACATTGGGTGATCTATTGATCGGGAGGTCGGAAGCTTTCTTTCATCAGTTCTTGCGATGACGTGGTGTTCAGATGGCCCAACGTCCAGATGGCCCAACGTCCAGATGGCCCGATCACCCGATTCCGTATAAAATACGGAAGTTAGCCCACACCGGCGATTTGGCTGCACCCGTCCTTCGGCCAGCCGCAAGTCTTAAGTAAACCTAAGGAGAGCAATTCAGCAATGGCCATTCCAGCCACCCAACTGCGTCCCGGCATGATCATTAAGCACAACAATGACCTGCATTCGGTCTTCAGCGTTGAACACCGCACGCCCGGTAACCTGCGCGCCTTCATTCAGGCGAAGCTTCGCAACCTGCGCACCGGGGCGATGTTCGAGCACCGTTTCCGCTCACCCGATCCGATCGAAAAGATCAACGTCGATGAGACGCAGATGGAGTATCTCTACAACGACGGTGACGATTACTACTTCATGAATACCGAGAACTACGAACAGACGCACCTCACAAAAGATATTTTGGGCGACGCCGTGGACTATCTGACCGCGAATCTGCCGATCAAGGTTGAGTTCTTCGACGGCAAGGCCGTAGGAATCGAACTGCCGCAAACTGTCGAACTGACCGTTATTGAAACTGAACCGGGGTTGAAGAGCGCAACCGCTTCGAGCGTAACCAAGCCGGCTAAGACGGAGACCGGGCTCGTCGTGCAGGTGCCGCCGTTTATCAACGAAGGCGAAAAGATCAAGGTGGATACGGCTGAGGGCGTGTACCTCTCCAGAGCCTAGCAAGTCAGGTTTCAAGGTTTCAGAGTTTCAAGGTTTCTCCAGTGGTCGCGTTACTCGAAACATTGAAACCTTGAAACTTTGAAACCTATGTCGTTAGAAGGGAAATTGGAAACCCGAAACTACGTTGTGCGTGGACGTGTGCAGGGTGTGGGGTTTCGCTGGTTTGTCGAGCGTGAGGCGCGCACGCTGGGAATTGCCGGGTGGGTGCGCAACCGCGCTGATGGAACCGTAGAAGTCCTGGCCATGGGCACAAACGAGCAGCTTTCGAACTTACATTCAAAGCTGCGGCAGGGGCCACGGGCGTCGCGGGTCGATGAAGTTGACGTGAGCGAAGCGCAGCCGGTTGAGGGACTGAACACTTTTCGGATCGAAGGAGCGTGGTAGATGGCCAATGCCTCGTCGAAGGCAGGTACCAATTGCGACCACTTGAAGAAACTCATCCGCGAGATTCCCGACTTTCCTAAGCCGGGCATTCTTTTTTACGACATCACCACGCTTCTGAAAGACAAGCTCGGATTCGCCACGCTGATCGATGCTCTCGCCGAGCACTATATCGGGAAAGACATTGATCTGGTGCTCGGTATGGAGGCGCGAGGATTCATCTTTGGACCCGCTGTGGCGTATCGCCTGAATGCAGGATTTATTCCTGTACGCAAACCTGGCAAGCTTCCCGCGGCCACGACCAAGTTCGACTACGCGCTAGAGTATGGCACCAACACTCTCGAAATTCACCAGGACGCGATCAAGAAAGGGCAGCGCGTAGTCATCGTCGATGATCTGCTGGCGACCGGAGGTACGGCCGAAGCTACGGCCAAGCTGGCCGAGAGCGCTGGAGCTGAAATTTGTGGCTTGGGATTCGTGGTTGAGTTGGATTTTCTGCATCCCCGCGAGAAGCTGAAGGGCTACGACGTGTTCTCGTTGCTGCATTACGACAAATAGGTTTTTCCTTTTCCATCACCGTTCTTCTACGCCACTGTGGTCGCGACTCGCCCGCTTAGGGCGAGAGAAGGACCTTAAGTACGATTCCGCCAGAGATGCAGTTTGCAGGTCTGGTTCGATACGTGCGTGAAACCTTAACCCGTTCGCGTCGATGCTGATACATCAGTATCGTACGGTCCCTCAGTCATCCGCGTTCCGCGAACGAGTTTGGGATGTGAGCCTTTGTGGTGCGGACATGAGCCCCTTCTAATCCCCTTCGGCATCTATTTTGCTCAACACACCGGCATGGACAGCGGCTATTACGCGGCGTGCACGGCGTTAAAGACCCAGTCGAGCGCGCTCGAATTAGTAGCGAACAATGTCGCGAACGTAAACACCAGCGGGTATCGCGGGCAGATACCTTCGTTTGAATCTCTGCTGGCCGAAGGCCAGCACCCCTACCCGAATAACGGCTGGAGCAGGTTACTCAATCAATTCTCCGTGCTCAATGGCGCCCACCTTGACCTGAAAGAGGGGAATCTTGAGCGCACGGGCAATCCGCTGGACTTCGCGCTCGAAGGGCCTGGCTTCGTCGCCGTGCAAACCAAAGCGGGGACACTGTACACGCGGAATGGGAGTTTTCATGTTTCAGCCACTAGTCAATTGGTGACGTCGGCTGGTGATCCCGTGCTCGGCAGCGGCGGGGCGATTACCCTGCCTGCGAACGCGGAACCGACCATCAGTCCGGACGGGACAATTTCGATTGGTGGAGCGGTAACGGGCAAGCTGCGGGTGGTCGAGTTCGCTGCCGGCACCCAGATTGCAGCGGTTGGCGAGTCGTACTATTCAGCTCCTGCCTCTGCCGCCAAACAAGCCGTTCACAGCCAAGTCCGGCAAGGGATGCTCGAATCGTCGAATGTGAATCCGGTATCGGCGGTGGTCGAGCTGATCACCGCGCAACGCGAGGCCGAAATGGCCGGACGCGCGATGAACGCGTTCTATTCGGATTTCAACCGTATTGCCGCGGATGAGTTGCCGCGCGTGTAAAGCGAAGATCTTGGAGGATACATGCTGCGAGCCCTGTACACCGGCGCCAGTGGAATGAGCGCGCAAGAGATGAATCTGGAGAACGTTGCCAATAACCTCGCGAACTCCAGTACTGCAGGCTTTCGCAAGCGCCGGCTGCAGTTTGAAGACCTGATCTATCAGAACGTGGTGATGCCGGGAGCGGCATCGACCCAGCAGACGACGGTTGCCACGGGTCTGCAGGTCGGATTGGGCGCGCGCTCGGCAGCCTCGGAAATCGTGCAGACGCAGGGCGATTTCAGCCAGACCGGCAACCCGCTCGATCTCGCGATTCAGGGCCAGGGATTTTTCCAGATCACGATGCCGTCGGGCGAAACGGCTTATACCCGCAGCGGGGCCTTTCATCTTGACCAGCAAGGGAACATTGTCACCGCCGATGGCAATCCCATGGACCCGGCAATCACAATCCCTCCAAACGCGACATCGGTCACGATCGGCTCCGACGGCACGGTCAGCGTGACCTCGCCCGGGCAGACACAGGCGCAACAGGTTGGCACCATCCAGCTTGCGCTGTTTCAAAATCCCGGGGGCCTGAATAGCATCGGCAACAATCTCTTTCTTGCAACCACGGCATCGGGCGATCCCATTGTCGGCAATCCCGGGGGCACCGAAGGCGAAGGCACGATTCAGCAGGGATATCTCGAGCAATCGAACGTGGATGTAGTCGAAGAGTTCATTCAGATGATCGTTGCCCAGCGGTCTTACGAAGCCAGCTCGCGGGTAGTGCAGGCGGCGGATGAAATGTTTCAGGACGTGAACAGTCTGGGGAAATAGGGTTTCGGTGATGTGAAGATGCGGATGCGAACAAAACTACTTGCCCGCGCGGTGCTCGTTGCTCTGCCCTGGGCGACTCCGTGCCTGGCCGAACGCTTGCGCGATGAGGTGAAGGTCGAGACTGATACCGTATGGCTCTCAGATTTGCTGTCCCAAGATGCGGGCCTTCGACTCCGGTCCGCGGCAGAAAAAATCGCTCTCGGGCGCGCGCCTGAACCGGGCAGCGTGCGGATATTTTCGGCATTCGAATTGAAGCAAGCCGCCGCCGGATGGCCCCAAATCGAGGTTCCAGAAAAGGTGACCGTCCGGCGGGACGGTTGGTCGATCGAGATCGCAAGTATTCGAGAAGCTCTCGGGCGGCGGAGTGTAGCCGCGCGATTCGATCTGTCGCGGGCGGAAATTCTCCCTCCCCCAGAATTTCGCTCGCGCACCGCCCGTCCTGACCTGGATGTTGCCGCGATCCGTAAAGAGCCTGGCGGCGGGCATTTGCTGGTAACGATGCGGTGCCGTGACCGGCGTGAATGTGGCACGTTCCTGGTCAAAACATCTTTGCCGAAGGGGACGCGAGTCTCAGCGGGAGCATTAGCCGAGACCAACCCGCTGCCCGGCGAGCAAAGAACTTCAAACGTTAATGGTGATGCCTTCGCGGTCGAGCCCAATCACACCGCCATCCTCAAAATTGAAGAAAGCGGATTGCTTATTACGGAACCTGTGACCCCGCTCCGGCGCGCGCGCCGAGGAGAGATCGTGCAGGTTCGCAGCGGTTTTGGGCGGCAGGTGCTTCGGGCCGAAGTCATTGGACCCGGCTTACTAACGCCAGCAGATCCAGGGTCCCAGGCAGGCAATCGATGAAAAGACTTGTTTCAATTTGTCTCTTATTTGTGACCGCAAGCATTCTGTTTGCCAGAGCAAAAGACAAAACGAATTCTGGAGCGATCCAGAACGAGTCGCTTGAGGCCTACCTGCATCGCATGCAGCAGGATGTGTTACCGGCGACTACAAGTTCGGCGGGAAGCCTGTGGGTGGATGGCGGGCGGCTCAGCAGTCTCACTTCCGATTACAAGGCGCGGCGTATAGGAGACCTGATCACGATCAGCGTCGTGCAGAACATTACAGCGACGAATGCGGGCAGCGTCTCGTCGCAACGAAACATGAGTGCGAACTCCGGTATTACTGCGCTGCCAGGGCAATTGAACACGGCGGGCGTGGCGAATCTATTTTCGCCGAACTCGGCATACTCTCTCGCCGGCAAGGGCCAGGCAGCTACGACTTCAAGCTTGACGACGAGCCTCGCGGGCCGGGTCGTCGCCGTAATGGCCAGCGGCGCGCTGGTGATCGAGGCAGAGCGCAAGCTAACTATGAACAATGAGCAGCAAACGGTGTTGCTTCGGGGAATGGTGCGTCCGGGAGACATTGGGCCTGGCGACGTGGTGGCCTCAAATGCGATTGCGAACCTCGAGCTCGAATTGAAGGGAAAAGGCGTGATCAGCGAAGGCAATCGGCCGCCGAACCCGATCATGCGGGCGATCTTGCGGGTGCTGAATTTTTAGAACTCCGCTTGCGAACTTAGCGATTGCTTAGCGGCCTTTGCGGTAAAAACTTTGACCGCGAAGCTCGCAAAGAACAGGCGCAAAGCGCGCCAGGAAATCTGAGGTAGCGAATGAAATTGCCAACCAAGATTGCCGCGTTGCCGGTCGTTGTCGCAGCATTTCTGGTCTTCTTGTCCAGTGCTGACGATACCGTTCATACCGCTCTGGTTCGCGACATCGCAAACATTGAAGGCGTGCGCGATAACCCGGTCTTCGGATACGGGCTCGTGGTTGGCCTCAAAGGTACAGGCGACCGCCAGCAGACAATCTTCACCATTCAAACCTTGGCGAATGTTTTGCAGCGCATGGGGGTACAGATTCCGCCCGCCACTGTGGTGGTCAAAAATGTTGCTGCGGTTTTCGTGACCGCAACCTTACCTCCCTTCGCGACGCCAGGAACGCGGCTCGATGTCACGGTGTCATCCGCCGGAGATGCGAGAAGCCTGGAAGGCGGGATGCTTCTGTTGACCCCGCTCTATGCGGCCGATGGGCAGGTTTATGCCGCGGCGCAAGGTCCGCTCACGCTGGGGGGCTATAGCGCCGGAACCGGAGGAAACGTGAAGGAACTGAACCATCCAACCGTCGGGCGAATTCCTGAAGGAGGGCTGGTTGAGCGCGACAGTTCCTTCGATCTCGAAAAGCTGAATGTGCTCACGGTGCTGTTGTCGGAACCGAATTTTTCAACCGCCGAGCAGGTGGCCGCCGCGATCAATGGCCAGATACAGGATGTGACCGCCACCGTGAGAGACAGCCGGCGCATTGAAGTGACGCGGGGTGCGCAGGAGCATGATGTGCCTGCTCTTCTCGCCCGTATTGAAAATTTGAGTGTCGAAATCCGGCGCCGCGCCCGGGTGGTAGTCAACGAGCGCACAGGGACCATCGTGATGGGGCGCGATGTGCGGCTGGGAGCGGTATCGATTCTGCACGGCAGCTTCTCAATCCAGGTGGCCACGCAACTGGCTGTGTCACAGCCGGAAGCGCTTTCGAAAGGTGAAACTAAGGTCGTACCTGAAACCACACTGAAGGCGGAGGAGAGCACTTCGCGGCGGATCGAGTTGAACGAAGGCGCGAGCGTCGATCAACTGGTGAACGGACTACAGAAAATTGGAGCGACTTCGCGTGACGTGATCGCGATTTTGCAGGCGATCAAAGCCGCAGGAGCACTCGACGCGGACCTGGAGGTAATCTGATGCAGGTGACCACAGTTTCTGCGGCGCACACCGTCGGCGTCGATGAGTCCCGGGCGATCAAAGCGGGCGCACAGTTTGAAGGCATTCTGCTCAACATGGTATTTGGGGACCTTGAACGCACATTCTCACAACTGCCCGGATCTAGAGAAGATGGAGTCAGCAAGAGCTATGAGAGCTATGCCGTCGAGGGGCTTACTTCGGGCATGGCGAAGAGTGGCGGCGTTGGGCTTGGTCGATTTATCGCAAAGGCACTTGTGAAGCATACAAAGGTGAAGTTGCGGAGCACCTAAAGGTTTTTATTTCCGCGCCGATACTCTGGTTGCAGGAGCTGAAAGGTAGGTAGAAGCAGATATGAAAATCGATTTGAACAGCGATGCAGGCGTTTCGGGGGCGCACGTCGAAAAGTCGACGTCCCATGCTGCCCATAGCAATTCGGTCCAGAAGGGCGCGTCGCAAGCAGCGGAGAGCCGCACCAGTGTTGGTAAGCTTGCTGCCGCGGCGCTAAATGCCCCGGCAGTACGTATGCAAAAAGTGCAGGCACTCCAGTCACAAGTCAAAGCGGGAACGTACCAAGTCTCTGCAGAGCAGGTTGCCGAATCCATGCTTCAGCAGATGCGCGTGCAAACGTCCTGACCGACAGGAGGGATAGATGTCAACTGATGACCTTTCCCCAACCAGTCTGCCGCCGCTTGCCTGGACGAGTAGTTCGAATTCGCGACATAACCAGCAGGAGCCAGCGGGAACGCGACCTGAAAGGAAGAATTCTCGAACCGGGCAAAAGGCAGAACAGCCAACTCCACCGGAAGTGGAATTCGAAAGAACCGAGCACGAACTGGACAGCATCGCGTGACTACAATTCAACCCCCAGGCAAATTCTCCAGCACCATGCGAAAAGATCCGCAAATCCTTATAGAAGAGATGGCATGCGCGATCGCCGAAGCTCAGGCAGCACTTTTTTCCGGAAGGTATCGGGACCTCGAAATCTGTGCCGGACGCATGCGGGAGCTTTGCGAGTACCTGAAGACTACGAATACAAACAGCAGTCCCGGCGGGAACACTGTTCCGGGTACGCCGGTCTCGCCGGCAGCCCGGCGCGTGCAACATGACATCAAGGTCTTCTCGGCTGTTTTGCGGCGCATGCGCCGACACTTCGAAGCGCTACGCAACGTGCTGAGTGGACCGTCGCTCAGTTACAAACCCAGCATGCTCACCTTGCCGGAGCGAAAGATCTGATGTCGAGCTTACTGGCAACAATGTTCGTGGGAACCGGCGCCATGGCGGCCGACCAGGGCGCGCTCGAA
>DAIPJJ010000166.1:7526-9587 GCA_036770325.1 Terriglobales bacterium | reverse complement strand
GGGATCACTGGCAATTACCTCTGGCAGGACGATTTCTTCAGCAGTGACAATCACGCGCTTCGCCGCCTTCACCCCTTCGAGCATCACTCCAAAGCTGCCCCAGCAATGTGCGTTGCCCTCAGAATCGGCTCGCTGCACGTGAACGATCGTGACGTCAGGAACCAGCGCGCGCACCGCCCACAGGGTTTCCTTGGGCGTGAAGGGCGAAAAAATCTGGTAAAAGAAATGATTCCCTTTCGGAGTATCCGCTCCGAGTGCGGTTCTTGACGGTAGAAACGGAATTCCCATCGCGCCAGCCTGCAGTGCGAGCGCAATCGTGAAGTTGGTCATGTTGAAGACTTTCATTCCGTCCTGCTCAACCGCGCGACGGAAGTTGTACGCCGAACCCATCATCACGTTTCCCACCCAGGCCGCAATTACTTTTTCCACGCATCCCGCGCCGATAACTTGATCGAAGAGAATGTCGGAGATCGGACCGATCAGCGTGAGGTTACGTTTCTTCTGCCGGATGATTTCGTGCCCGGCAGCGAACGGGATCATCTGCTCCATCTGCAAACCCATGGCGACGGATGCGCCCTCAGGAACAAACTCGGCGATTGCATCGTGCATGGATCGCAGTTTCGACATGCTACCGCCCTTTCCACAGTGGTTTGCGCTTTTCCATAAAGGCCCGGACGCCTTCCTGCGCGTCTTCGGTCTTCATCAACTCGTCGAGGTAAATTCTTTCAGCGCGTGCTAAACCCTTATCGAAATGCATGGAATCCCACGCGTAAATCGCTTTTTTTGTTAAGGCGAGAGCAGCCGGGCTGAGTTCACAAAGTTTCTGCACGGTCTCGTCCACTACGCTATCGAGTTGCTCGGCAGCGACCGCGCGAGTTGCCAATCCAATCTCGGACGCTTCTGACCCCGAGACTGTCCGGCCGGTCAGGATGAGCTCTGACGCGCGCTTTTGTTCGACCAATGCCGACAGTGCAGTAACCGCAACCGGCGGAAAGCAACCGAGCTGGATTTCCGGGAACCCCCACTGCGCGTCATCGGTCGTAAACACCAGATCGCACACCATGGCCAGCTCGGCGCCGCCCCCAAGGCAATTGCCCTGAACACTGGCAATTGTGATCTTTGAAGTTGCAATCAGTCGACGAATGATTGCGTGGAACTTCTCCAGCATCGAGCTGACTTTCTCCGGCCTGTGTGCGGCAACGTCCACACCTGCCGAGAACGATTTGCCTTCAGCACGGAAAACCAGGATGGCAATCTCTGATTGGCTTTCGATCTGGGCCTGGGCCGAAGCCAGTTCGTCGATCATTGCCAGATCAATGACATTGACCGGCGGATTCTTGAGCGTGATGCTTGCAACCGACCCTTCAACGTTTATCGAGAGTAGTTCAGCCATTGCCGCGGCTTTAATTCGTATTCATTTGTCGGACAGGAATGTCCGACCCACACGTGTTTAGCTGGTCCAGAAGCCTTCTTTATCGTACTCGCGAATTGCGGCCAGCTCTTCAGGCGATGGCCCTGAAGTCTCGCCCACGCTGTGAGCCGATTTCAGATTCCAGCCGGTATTCGCCAGCACATCTTCCACCCTCACGCCCGGATGGATCGAATCCAAATATGCTTCGCCTTCGTCATTGAAACGAAGCACTGCTTTCGTCGTGATCACGGCTGCCGGGCCGCCGCGCGGCAATCCAGCACGCTTACGCCAGCCTGAGCCATCACCGAATCCAGGGCTGGTCATAAACGAAACGCGTTCCGGCAGTCGTTCCTTTTTGTGCTCAAGCAGCACCACGAAGCGGTGCGCAAGCGAAGCGATATCACATGCGCCGCCAGATCCCGGCAAGCGCACGTTTCCGTTCGGGCCAGTCACCCGCGTTGAATTCAGATTGCCGAAACGGTCAACTTCCGCCGCTCCCAGAAACCCCAGATTCACGCGGCCGGACTGCAGCAGGCCCATAACGCTCATCATGTCCAAACATTGTGTTGCGCCCAAAATGTTCGGCGGATCGGCCATCGTGTAGATCAGTTCGGGTGCTGGTGTCGAGCGAATCACGCCATTTTCAAACA
>DAIPJJ010000166.1:0-7426 GCA_036770325.1 Terriglobales bacterium | reverse complement strand
CCTGCTTTTCTTTGGGAGTGCAATGACGTCTTCGCGATTCAAGTTCTAGTTGGGCGGGCCTGGAGGGCCGCCCCTCCACAACCATTTTTGCTCACAAGTTGATCGCCGATTTGCGCGGCTCGGCAATAGTCTCGAACGGATCGCGCGCGCCTTCTTTCTCGACGATCCATTTTTTCTCGTTGGCAATAATCTCGAGCAGCAGCTTCTTGTCTTCGACTGTCGGCAGGAGTTCCGGCAGCATCTGCTCGTATTCTTTGTCTTCGAGCGGCCGCCCATCCTGAGGATGAAACTTCTGGTTCGCCCAACGCCCGATCATGCGATTGAACTTGATGTCCGGCGCATAAAGCTTAGGCTCGCCAGGTTTCAGGACGCTGTTGAACCGCGCAATCAAGCCCGCAACTTCATCGCGATATAAATGGCGGTTGTAATCGTTCAGATCGTCGAGATCAGCCTGCTTGTCGTTCTTCGGCTCGTCGTATCGGCCTTTGATGCCCCACACGTACGCCCAATGCGCAGATGACGAATGGTCCGTTCCGAACAGATCGTATGAACTGGAAATCCACTTGTTGAGATATTTCTGAATCAGCCACGCTGGAACCAGCCCCGCCTGCACAATCCGCCGGATGCCGTCGTTGCCCGTGCCCATGTGGAACGCTTCTTCACGCAACATGTAAGACATGGACCGCCCGAGCGGGGCGAAGGCTGAGTACTTCAGCATCTGTAATTGAAATTTTCCATCCCGATCCACGAAGTCCGTGTAGGTGAAGAAGTCCATCCAGTTATCGACATCGACATTGAATGCGCCGAGCAAGCGTTTGTTCTCAAACGCGCGTCGCTCGAGCATCTTCTGCGCTTCAACCTTGCCGGAATAGCCGAAGTGCTCGATCAGGAGGGCGCACATCTGCCAGCCGTGGCGCATCTCTTCGATCATCACGCGGGTGATGGCGCGGCGATCCCAATCCGTGGGCGCGGTTTCAAACAGATGGCGCTGCTGCTCACAACTCGCAAACTCTGTGTCGCCCTGATAGACGATCATGTTCATCAGTGCGTCACGCATCTGCTGCGTGGGAATCTGGCGCAGGTTCTCCCACTTGCGCCGGCCTTTGTAGTGTCCGAACTGGATCTCTTCGGTTTCTATCGCGCCGAAAAGTGTGTCGAACTTGAATTGCGCAATCTCATCGCGGTTGACGCCAATCTCCTTGCGCCATTCGTCAAACAGACCGACCCAATCGCTGAATGTCCCGATTTTTGCTACTTTGCCAGGCATAAAACCTCAGCTGTCAGCTCTCAGCCATCAGCTTTCAGCTCACCTGAATTCGGAATGGCCGACTGCTGAATGCTAAGTGCTTACTTTGCTTTAAACTCCGCCGGCCGCTTTTCCACGTACGCAGCCAAGCCTTCCTTCGCGTCTTCACTCTGAAAGAGCAATTGCTGGTTTTCACGCTCGACCGCGAGCGCCGATTCCATAGGAATCTCCCAACCTGTCTGCACAGCTCGTTTGATGCGGCCTACCGCCTTGGCTGCTTTGTTTGGCGGGCAGAACTGGCGGGCGTACTCCATGATGTTTTCCATGAAGCCTTCGCGTTCGTAAATGTCGTTAATAATCCCGAGCTCAAGCGCCTCTTCGAACGAATACGTATTGCCCGTAACCATCAGCTCGATTGCCTTACTCTTCCCGACCAGCCGCGACAGACGCTGCGTGCCGCCCGTGCCGGGCAGAACACCCAGGTTCACCTCCGGCAATCCGATCTTGCCGCCATCTTTGCGCGCGATGCGAATATCGGCTGCCATGGCTATCTCTAGTCCACCACCAACCGTATGCCCGTTCAACGCTGCAATCACCAACTTGGGAGTGTGCTCCAGGCGCAGCAAAGTTTCGTTCGCATGCAGGCAGAAGTAATACTTAAATGTCGGATCGACCGAGGCCAGCATTTTGATGTTCGCGCCTGCAGAAAAAAACTTGTCCCCCGCGCCGGTCAGCAAAAGAACATAGACATCATTGTCCATCCGCGCTTTTAGGATGGCTTCATCAAGCTGCCGGTTCATCTCGTATGTGTAGGTGTTCGCCGGAGGATCGTTCATCTCGATGACCGCGACACCATCTTCCACGCGGTAGTTGATCAGTGATTTGGTTGCGTGTTCGGCCGGCTGTAGCGTTGTCGCCATTACTTGCTCCTGATCTCAGAGTTCCGTCCTGCGTCTTTAGGCCCGTCTAAAATTGTAGCCCTTTTCGTGTCTGGAAAGTGTCAGAAGGCTTGTGGGCAGGGCCAACTCACTGCGGACGCTCACGCTCGACCAGAAGAATGCTTTTGATCTGGTTGCGATCAAAGTGTTGAGCAGCGCCTCCGACCCGTATGGTTGCCTCCATACCGTCCACCGATAGCAAGTCGCCGCTCAGCACGGTTCCATCCCGAAGCTGTATTGTGTCGTGCACAGAATTTCCCAACTCGTAGCTGACACTACCGCCGGAGGCATCGTCGGGACCAATCTCGAGTGGAAATGTGCCATCGTTGAAACCGGGTTTAGAGAAATTCAGTGTGTGTTTCCCAACTGCGAGCTGGACGATTTTCGGCGTGGCTCCAGCATCCGATCCATCCACCTTCAACAATGCCCCTTGTGGAACCGAATTCACAGTTATGGAGACTTTTTTTGCCGGCGCTAGGGGACCAAGCTCAGGAGGAACGGTCTTTGCGACCAGGGACATCGAGACGGGAGTACCAGACGCCCCGATCGTTGTAGTGAACTTCACAACCTGACCTGGCCCGACGTTATTGACTGCGATCCAGCCTTCGCCGATCCGCGTTTTGTTCTTGTCGTAGAGGTACACCAAGAAGGTAGCGTCAGTGATCGGCTTCGTCCATAGGTTCTGAGCAGTGGTATCGATAACATAGCTGCGCTGGCTCGCGAGAGAGCCCACTTCTTTGAATTTTCCGAATGTAAACCGTAGGACCGGATTACCAGTGTCTGGCCAAGTCAGGGTTTGAACGGGTTGGTCCTTCCCCAGTGCTAGAGACGCTGAAAGCACAATCAGGACAAAAGGGAATCGTTTCGAGGAGCCGACCGCCATTCTTCTCATGTGCGGGAATTTAGCACAACGAGAATTCCCGGCTTCAATAAAATCTTTAGTTGCGAATATCCTGCATCAACTTCTCAACTTCGATCTTTAAGTCTGCCGTCAGCGGCAGCAGCGGCAGCCGTGGCAGCCCGCCATAGTAGCCGTTCAAATCCATCGCATACTTCAAGGCAGGAATGCCGAGTTCTGAGCCGACTCTCGTTGCCGCAGCGGTGATCCTCTCCTGTTTGAGCCGCGCTAGTTCCTGGTCGCCTTCCTTCCAGGCGGCATACACCTCGTAACAGGCTGTCGGCGCAGGGGTAGCAAATGCAAGCACCGCCCCGACCGCTCCGGCCTCGAGCGACGGTAGCAAGCGCTGGGCCGCCCCGGCGAGTACCTGGAACCCAACTTCCTTCTGCCGGGTTTTTATTCCGGATACGACAACGACAGATGACGAAGATGAAACCGGCGAGACAGCAATGGCCGTCTGGGGACGGGCACCCACGCCCATCCGGCGGGGCATAGCTCCGCTGTCCTCGCCGGAAACCCCGGCAAGAGCGGCTACAGGTACGAGCTGATCAGACTGCTCTGTTGATTTCGTTTCGACCTTTAACATCCTCGGCGTTACCGCCGCAAACGTCTCCGTCACCGTCGCACTTCGCTTGATGTGGCGCGTGCCTTCGACCATCTGGCGGATCTTCGCCGCATCGCCGCCTGACTCCTTGATCCCGATGATGTTCGTGTGCTCGGCGAGTTCGATGACGAGCTCCGACGGCATGTCGTACTTCGTAAACACCGGCACGCTGTAAATCAGCACCGGAATCGGCGAGCGGTCCGCGACCGTGCGATAAAAGGTCAGCAGGTTCGCCGGCTGCATCTGCGGACGATAAAAATGTGGCGTTCGTACCAGGGCCGCGTCGTAGCCGAGCTCGGCAGCATATTCGGTCAGGCGAATTGTCTCTAAGGCCGATTCCGCGCCGGTTCCCGCGATCAGAACTTTATGCGGAGCGCACGCCTCGCGCGCAGTCCTCAGCACTTCCCGGCGCTCTTCGTCGGAGAGCATAATCGCTTCCCCCGTCGATCCGAGCACCACGATTCCCGAGATAGGTGTCTTCGAATATCGCTCGACATTGTGCTCGAGCTTTTTGTAGTACACACGGCCATCTGGATAGAAAGGTGTCGCGACCGGAGGAATGATGCCGTGAAGGAGCATGAGCGTTTTTTGCTGCTACTAGCTTAACAGCGCAAAGGCACGTCCACGAATCTGCAATCTGCGCGCCGCCGTTTTTGGGCTTGCGTGCTGTGTGCTTTGCGCGTGCTGTATCCCGATTCCTTCGCGTCCTTTGCGCGCCGGTTGCTTTGCGTTCTTTGCGGTTAAAAGCTCTTCAGAATTTCATCACAAAGCTCGCCAAAGTCACGTAAAAGGAGCAAAGGTACTCCCGGTATAATCTTGCCGAGCAGTTAGTTTGAGGATCGAACAAACTCTATATGGCATATCTCTCAAATTCGGCAACGAAGAACGAGGATCGAAGAAAGATTCCAAAAGGTATGAACAGAGTCAAATCGGGATTCCTGTCGCATCTGATCCTCGCAATTGCCTGTGGCATATTTGCCAACGCGCAAACCAAAATAAACGCTCAGAGTAATTCAAAAACTATTCATTCATCTGATCGCCGCCTTCTTCGCCTGGACGCAGGCATTAAGCTTCTTGTCCCCTCCGGCACGGCTGAACCGATCAGGAAATCAGCAGAAGATCTGGCCGACGATTTCCAGGCTGTCTTTGGCAAGCGACCGGAAACTATTGACCGCGAAGAAAACGCAGGGCCGTTGACCATTCTCATCGGCGAGCAGTCAGAAATTCCCGATAATCTGCGCCCGAAGGACCTGATCGGCCCTGAATCGTTCTCGATTTCCGCCCACGAAATCTCGAGCGACCGCCCAGCAAACGTCATCGTACTTTCCGGCGCGGATATGCGTGGCACCATCTACGCGATCTACGAATTCTCGCAGGAATATCTCGGCGTCGATCCTCTCTACTATTGGACGGACCATCTGCCTGCACGGCGCACTGCAATCGAAATTCCGGCTTCGTTGGACCGCACTTTCCCTGCCCCGGTTTTCAAGTATCGCGGTTTCTTCATCAACGACGAAGACCTGCTCACTGGCTGGGCCCCGGGCGAAGCAAAAGACAAAACTGGCATCTCGCTCGAAGTTTGGAACAAGATTTACGAAACCATTCTCCGCCTGAAGGGCAACATGGTCGCGCCCGGCACCTGGATTTTTCCCGACGATCCGCAAGTCAAACTGGCGGCCAAACGTGGACTCATACTCACACAGCATCACGCGATTCCGCTCGGCCTGAACGTTGCGCGCTGGCCGAAAGACGTTACATACAACTACAGCGAGCATCCGGAAATTCTCGAACGCGCATGGAAGAACGCAGTTAACTCCTACCTTCCGGATCAGGAGGTCCTCTGGTCAGTTGGGCTCCGCGGTCTCTCCGACGTGAGCTATGCCTCAATGGATCCGGCGGTCAGGAATGACAACAAGGCACTCGGGCATCTCATCAGCAAAGCCATTGCCGACCAGATCAACATCGTGCGCGCCGTTCGTCCGGATGCGAAATTCGTGACCAACTTGTGGCAGGAGGGAGCACGACTCGCTCAATCGGGCGATCTGAGAGTTCCTCACGAAGTCGCGACCGTCTGGGCCGACGACGGCTACGGATACCTGCAAGACCATGGTGAAGTCGCCGCGGGCCAGGGTGCATATGATCACATCGCCATGATGAATGGCCGCGCAAACCAGCTAACCGAGATGGTACCGATCGAGCGCAGCTTTTCTGAACTCAGCCGCTACATCAAGGCAGGAGCTACGCAGTATTTTCTGGTCAACACCAGCGACATTCGTCCGGTCACAATGTCCGCCCGCGCCGTAATGGATGCAGTCTGGAAGGGAGTGCCCGAAGGCACAAGCCCAGCAGACGATTTCTACCATCGATGGTCGGAGGAAGAATTCGGGAAGCGTGCCGCCCCGAAGCTGGCCGAACTCTACAAGGAATATTTCCAAGCGCCCGCGCATTTTGGCGATCCGCTGCGCGAATACGGCGACCAGCTTTATCACACCGAGGCACGCCGATTGATGTTGACCTACATGATCGATTGGCCGCTGTACGGAATTCCCGGCCAGGCGCCCAAGTGGGAACCACCTCGCGCGCTCGGAACAAGCGTCGGTTCCAAAACGGAGGACCCGAAGGAATGGCTGCGCGAAACTGTAGCCAAGAAAATCCAGCAGTGCGGCGACGCCCAGCCACGCTGGGATGCCGTCTGGCAACACGCGCTCGCAATCGAGCCACTTATCCCTGCAGATCGTCTTCCCTTCTTCAAGTCGCAAGTGCTCGCCATGATCGCCATCAATCGCGACAGCAACCGCGCCTTGTTGCTTCTCTCAAAAGCTATTCAGGATGCTGACGTTCAGAAAACATCTCAAGCGCGCCAGGAAGCCCAGCGGGCTTTGGCGGCACTCGATGAAATCCGCACCGTCGAATCCACTGCCGAATACGGTCAGTGGAAGAACTGGTATCGCGGCGACTGGCTCACCGGAGTCTCTCGCACTCGCGAAATAGCGCAAGTTTTCCTGAAGTTCCTCGATAACCCAGAAACGCCGATTGTTCCGCCAATTCTGTGGGACGACTGGGAAGCCTACTACCACATCATGCACTACGAGGGCGATCGCACCGCAGATGTGAAGTAAGCCATTTAGTGTCAGTGAGATACAAGAACTTCTTATCACACGCAAAATTTATCCTTGCATCTAGTGTTATAGTTATGTATAACACTGAGCGACGAGGGATGAAGCATAGCAGCCATCCCGACCTGCATGAGGAGAAACAATATGAAATCGCTTCGTTTCGCTGCACTAGCCGTTCTGCTGTCGCTCACAACACTGACTTTCGCTCAATCCGATTCTCAAAAGTCTTTCGATGTAATGAAGTCGCTGGCCGGCACCTGGGATGGTCCAGTTACGCTTTCACCCGCCGACCACAAGATGGGAAATGGTTCCGACAAAATTGAAGTATCTTTGCGCGTGACCTCACGTGGCAACGCCCTTGTTCACGAGATGCGTGACCCTGCCACCGCCGACGATCCTGCCAAGAACGATCATCCTGTGACCATGCTCTACCTCGACAACAATCGGCTGCTGCTCACTCACTATTGTGACGCGGGAAATCGTCCTCGTATGACAGGCACCCTTTCCGCTGACGGCAAGACGATCGACTTCGACTTCCTCGATGTCGCTGGTCCAACCGATCACGGGCACATGCAACATGCTACGTTTACCATCATCGATGCCAACCATCACACCGAAGACTGG
>DAIPJJ010000165.1:0-9630 GCA_036770325.1 Terriglobales bacterium | reverse complement strand
TGGAGCGGGAGACCGGGATCGAACCGGCGACATCCAGCTTGGGAAGCTGGCGTTCTACCGCTGAACTACTCCCGCTCAATCATCTTGCCACGAGCCACCCTTCACTGCGTTCAGGAATTCGCCAGCGGACTCCCGTTCGCCACCCTAGGGTTCGCCGGGATTCGCGCACTCGTCCCCGCTCGACGGCTCAAGCTGGCGTTCTACCGCTGAACTACTCTGCCCAACGTAGCAGAGACAACGCAGCAGAGCCAATGATAGCACCTGATTTTCACAGTGTCCTCTGTTGTGGCCAATGGCGTTTCGTCTGACCGCGTGCGGGCTATAGAACCCTATGCGACAGTGCGAAGACGCATAGCTAAATCACCGGATGCTTGCTGTTCCTCCCTCACGGCAGTCAGTTGGGCAAGAGCAAGGGCCGCCACGGCCATATTGAGGTCGCGCACGGCTACGTCGTAGTCACGGTTCAGCCACAGATTCGCGGCAATACTTGCCAGCCAAAGAGAAGCAGCATAGCTGGAAACCCTGCTCTTCCGGCTCAGTATTCCTGCCCCAACCAGCATTTCAACAATGCCAACGGTTCGCATGAAGTTCCGGCTGCTCATCGGGATTGCCTTTTTCGCTTGTGGGGCCAGGTACTTTGGCCAATTCGTCAGTAAATTCGTGAACTTATCGGCACCCGCGAGAAAGGCGGTAGCTCCTAGGCCTAGTCGCAACATCCACAATGCCCGGTTGAGCTTTTTCTTTTCCATGTTCGTCTCCGTCTCAGACGCTTGTGATGCCTGAAGCGCGAACAGGGTGCAGCTATGGGCGAACCAGAATGGTTGCCGGATTGTCGGTCTCTTGGTAAATGGCGAGCGAAATTTCCTGGATCCCGGAACTGATCCAGACCTGCTAACTCTTCCGACCGATGGGCTTCGGTAACCTGAGAATACAGTATGTACTGTATCGAACGTAGGTGCTCAGCAGCATAGGATGGAGGGCATTCAATTAGAACTCACGAAATCCACTTCGGAACGGGATTAAACCAGTAAGTGCCAACTCTTTTAAAGCGGATTCTCTTCGTCGATGACGAGCCCGCCATTCGGGCGACGCTATCCGCAATTCTGCGACGCTATGGATTTCTGGTCACGGTCGCAGCCACTGTGCAGGAGGCTCTCGAAGCAATTCAGGGACGGCAATTCGACCTGTTGCTCACGGACTTGAATATCGAACGTGAAGGCGACGGGTATGAAGTCATTCGTGCTATTCGCAACGTCAATCCCCGTTGCGTGACCATTGTCTTGACCGGGCATCCGGACGTCGAAAGCGCAGTCGAGGGCATACACCTGGGCATCGACGACTACATATTAAAACCTGCGAAGGCCGATACGCTTGTGGCGCTGCTCGCCGAAAAGCTTGCGGCGCGCCAGCCCAGAGGACGCATCCTGCTGGTCTGGGACGATGAACCAGCGTTGCGTACCTGGACGATGTTGCTGGAGTCGCGTGGCTACCAAGTGCTACCCGCTCTTCAGAATTTCAGCTTGGAAGCACGCAGGAATGATCCCTTTGATGTGCTGTTGGTTGCCGCTTCTATCCCAGCGGCCGAACGACGGAACTTGATCGAGAAATTTCGCCGCTTCTCGAAAGCACCGGTAGTGGTAGTTCGCAACGCTGCAGACCAGGACGCCGGTAACGATGCGGATTCCCAGATTGATGCAGATCCCGAACTCGTTCTGAAAACTCTTGCCCAGATTTCCGGAGGCGCTACAGGTTCAAGAACTGGGGCGGAGAAGCCAATCGCGGGGAGTACCTCGGCTTCGAACTAGGCAGCCTTACCATTTACTGCTTGAATCAGGATTTCCGGACCTTCAATTCCATACACCAGTTCATCTACTTGTTTCGGAGTTTCCGTGACTGGACGATTTGTAATGGCAACAATCCGTCCGCTGCTGCAACGTTTACGGAATTCGCGAATGAGTTCCTGCCGTGATTCGTCGGGGACCGAATAGCAGAGCAGCAGCACCCCGCAATGCCCGGCTCGAATTTCATCGATCGCCTGCTGCGCCTCAGTCGTCGTAAATACGGCGTACCCCGCTGATTGCAGGATGGCCGCACGAAGCGACAAGAGTTCCGGAATAGTCCCAACAGAAACTATGGAATCACTATTTTGACTGGCCACGCGAAACTTCCGACGGAAAGATTGCAAGAGCTTAGCACAATTTCGCGGCACATCAACGCGTCAACATACGTCACATCTTGAACGATATTTTAAGTGAGAGTGAGGCTGGAATTGATGACTGGCGTATGCCGGAGAAACTTTGGGGGAGGGCCCTCTGGCACTAATGCTCAAGAACTGCCGGACGCGCGGTTGATTGCCACCTCGAGGGGATAGCGGCAAAAACCGGCCACGTCCGGCTGGTCTGCAAGTGAGGCAATCTTGACACGCAATCGTAAACCCGCGTCAAAATTTGTGATTTTGTTACAAAAACGGAACAAGAATTCGCTCGAAAGCCCTGGAATGCGGGCGGTTCATCGCGAGCGGTTGGAGCTTATCGTTTATTCAATCCTTTTACTCAATGGCGTAGTGCAAGAATTTTCAGCACCGACTGTTGTTTCGAGAGGAGACTCTGAATGCCGCGCCGCGCCAGTTCCATCATTTTTTCCAACTGAGTGTCATCGAAGGCCTGATGTTCGGCCGTCGCCTGGAGTTCAACAAACTTGCGGCCAGCGGTCATCACGAAATTCATATCGACATCGGCACGTGAATCTTCTTCGTAGCACAGGTCCAGCAACGGTTCTCCATCTACAATGCCGACGCTTACCGCCGCGACGAAATCCCTGATTGGAACCGAAGTCAGTGTGCCGGCTTCAACCAGTTTTTCGAGCGCAAGTCCGAGGGCCACGAATGCTCCTGTAATCGACGCCGTCCGCGTGCCGCCGTCGGCTTGAATTACATCGCAATCGAGCAGAATGCTGCGCTCACCGAGTCGCTGGAGATCGGTAACCGCGCGTAGAGAGCGGCCTATCAAACGCTGGATTTCGTGGGTACGACCGCCGATCCGTCCACGTGCGGATTCGCGTGGAGTGCGCGTCAGCGTGGAGCGGGGAAGCATTCCGTACTCGGCCGTCACCCAGCCCTTCCCGCTGTTTCGCAGGAAAACCGGAACCGATTCCTCCACCGACGCCGTGCAGATAACGCGCGTGTTGCCAACCTCGATCAGAACTGATCCTTCGGCAGTGGAAACAAAATCGGGAATGATGTTGACCGGACGCATCTGGTCCGGCGCGCGGTTATCCGAGCGATAGAACATGCGTGAGATTCTAGCAGGAGGCTGACCCTACGCTTCTGCTTGCCGCGAACACTCTCGCGAAATGTACGCTGTGATGTTCTGATTTGGCGTCATTGGAAACTACGCCAACTACTGAACGCCCAACAAGGCGGGCTGAAATGAGAGTGTTTGGGTTGTGTGAATCTTCTGGCCCGGCTGCAGCAAATCGAGCAGCAAGTCCTGCGGTATCGCGCTGGAAAACTCAACGTCAAACGTTTCGCCTACCGTGATCGTCTCTTGCGCTCTTGTCGAGACATGCGCCGAGAGGTCAGCTCCGTCTCTTGCAAGTTTGATCCATTCAACCGGACCACCCGCATTCCGTAGCGACACCTGCATTCCCTGGTTATTGGTTGAAATATTGATAAAGCGCAAGCGATATTTCTTGCCCGCTTGTAGCTGAAGGGTCTTGTTTTGTGGAGTGCCGTTGATGAGTGCCATTTCCCGCAGCGGACCGAATTCTCCAATACTGAACACGAAAGTCAAATCCGATTTTGGGTTGAACGTCTCGCCTTCTGGAAGTACGATCAGCGGCCCATAGAGGCCATTGGTAAGCTGTAACAGGTCGTGCCAATGAGTATGATAGATAAATGTTCCCGCTCGAGGAGGCACGATTCGGGCGACGAATGAACTACCCGGGGCAATTGCTGGAGTAATTTCCCTGCCGCCACCACTCCAACCTGGCACGCCATCGTAATAGCTCTCGATCTCAATGCCGTGCCAATGGATAGCCGTCGGCTCTCTCATCCGGTTGAGAACCTCGATTTCGACCGGCCGCCCTTGTGTAAGTACGATGGGAGGCCCAATAAGTCCAGGTGGTTGGTCCACGGTGCCTGATGTTTGCGGATCGTATAACTTCATTGCAAATCTGGGCGGCCCAGCGCGTTCACTAATCTCCAGCCGCAATTTTCGGGCTGCATGCCATGCGGCGGCTGCATATCTTCCGGGTTCCGGTACTTTGATACCCAACACGAGCTGCCCCATGCCAGCCGCCTGGTCCATAGCCGCATGTTCATTTTCCTCAGCTCCCTGCGTGACTGAGAGTCCCGGCAATTGAGGAATCACCGGAGACGTCATGTGTTGGAACATGTGGCAGTGGAAGAGCCAATTTCCCGGCCTTGACGGCGACCAACTCATATCGAAGGACTCACCTTGAGCGATCCTCTGAGTTACGACGAAGGGCCGAGAATCAGGTTCATATTTCTCAATGATTCCCGAGCGGTTGAGAGCGTCCACGTGATAGTAAAAACCATGAAGATGCAAGGCATGGGGTTCGTTGGAAGCATTGATCCAACGCCAATGCGCCTCCTGTCCAACAGCATATTGAAACCTTTGTGTGTAAGGCCAAGATTTACCGTTGATGGTCGCCAAGGTCTGCCTTGCATTAAGGCCCGGAACTTCCGAGAGCATCTCAATCAGAAAAATCTCGTCGGCCGCAACTGATCCGGGTGGATCAACAACGATGGCGCCAGTCAATTCTGAATCGATGCCATTCCTGAGTTTCAGGTCATCAACGTTCGCTGCGGCCCAATAGAAATAAAGACCGGGAGTTGTTGCTTTGAACCCCACGTGCTCCACAGCTCCTGGTGTGACATGTACGGCTGCATCACTGTTGGCCTGGCGCTCTCCCAACCCATACACGGTGATTGCGATCGGAAGGTGATTGTGCAACGATGCACGAATCTCAGTTCCCTGCGTTACGCGGATCAGCGGACCAGGATTCTGCAACGGCTTCCCCGTTTCACCAAATGCATACACTGAAAGGCCAACGCCGTCTTCAGCCTCCGGATGCCATTCTCCCTTATCAATTTCAAGGTGGATCGTCAGAATGCCGTCTTGCAGAGTTCCCGCACTCGTGTGGTTCGGGTTTGCAGATATTGGAGGCAAAGACTGGCTGAATGCGAACCCGCCGACCGCAAGAATCAGCGGCAACACGCAAGTGAATATGGGCAAATGGCGTCTTCCTCCATCTAGCGGGGTTGCTAGTCGCACGAACACGGATCACCCAATCCGCTGAATTCTACGGAAGAGACAGCTGCTTTACCAGTTGATCAGTTTCCGAAACTTCATAAAAATCAGCCAAGTCCACATGGCCCGCTAAAGTGTCTCTCTCTTTTCCATCCACCAGGAACTTCACGCGGCTGACACCGGGAACATTCTTCGCGAGAGTTTCAATCATTGAGCAGATCGTCAGTTCTTCCGCCAAAGCCCCTGAGACCTGGCTGTCGGCGAGTGCCGAATTCAGATCGACTACAGCCGCGCCGGAATCCAGCATAAACACGTTACGAATTTCCGACGAAGCAGCCAAAGGATGCGACGATTCTTTGGCGGTGTACACATTGAGCAGAGCGGTCAGAATCGCTTCTGCACGCTGTTGGGGATTCGAAACGGCAGGAATCGAGATCGACTCGGTTCGCAGTTCGCCGGGATCGTCATATGCAACGTAAAGAGTTATTTGTTCATTGGTGTTCGAAGTCAGGGGTGGCACGATATGGGAGGCCGTCTCGAGCGAAGTAATCCTGTGGGCCCGAACTTCCCGTTTCCTCAGTTGCCACACGTACAGTGACATTCCGAGAGTCAGCGCAAATAGCAGAATGGCTGTGATTAAAAAACCGCCGGATCTCATGGTGTTTCTGCCGATGTCCTGGTCAAAAGAGGGAGAGAAGCCGCGATTCCATTGGCAATCGCTGCCGAGATGGGCTGCTGAAAACGGGGTGACATGAGCTGCGAAACGTCTGAAGTTCTTGGCGCCAGTTCGATGGCGATGGCTGCGGTTACCACGTTATTCAGCGGGCGCATGGGGACCGCAAGAGCGCGGACGAAGAGTCCAGCTTTTCCGAACGGTGGCACCATCTGCTGCTCGACGGCCATGCTGGTGGCGAGTGCCTGCGCTTGCGCTGTATTCCATGCGAGAAACGGCGCAGTGTTCTCCTCACCCGTTTGTAAAACGATTCCGGTAAATAGCTTCGTACTTCCAATCAGAGAACTGGCATGCAGGCAGACATATAGGAGTGGACGGAGTGCGTTGCTTTTGGCTGCTCGGTCGTCAGTCGAGAGGTTTGTATCACTGTCGCGAGTCAGTTCAGCGACAATGCCGTGAGCGGTCAAATCTTGTCGCAAACTGCGCGCAAAGGCGAGATTCACGTCCTTCTCAAAAAGCGTTGGATTGAGGACGGCCCCTGACTCGGTGCCGCCGTGAGCCGGATCAATCATGACCATGGGCCTGACGACCGCAGGAGTCGTGGCCGTAGGCAACACGGCCGGTTGCGTAGCTGTCGGAGTCTGTGGGTTGGCTGGAACGGAGGTTTGTGCCCAAATCAGCCCAAGAACGACCGGGAGACTGCAAGACGCTAGTACGACCCGAAAACCCCTCCAACGACATGGGCTCGATCGCCCCCGGTCAATCCAGCGCATAAATCGTCAAACCACTGAGCAGCTTGGGATAAAAGTCAGTCGATTTCTGCGGCATGACTTCGCCGGCGAAAGCGACATGTCGCATTTGCTGAATGCGGACCGGGTTCATCAGGAACGCGATATCGGCACGGCCAGAGCGGACCGAACTCAGTGCTTCGCCTGTATCGCGCAAATACGCGACATTTTTCTGCTCGCGAATCGCTTCTTCGGAAATGCCAAGCACGGACTCTAGCAATGCCTTATGTAGCTGAACTACGTCCAGTCCTTGCTGGTGAACGGAGATGTTCTGAAAAACCTCACAAGTGGTGCAGGGGCGACTCAGCAGATAGGCGCGCTCCCGTGAGACAGCGAGAATGGCTGTGCCCGTCTGCCCAGCCTGTTTCAGCATCGCCGTGGCTCGCTCCGCCGAGAGAGATGGATCAGTTTCCTCCACGCTGAAGAACTTGCGCGCATCCGCAGCAAAGCGGTTGGGTGAAAAATCATTAAGCCCTTGAATAACCCGGTGTGTCGGGAGAATCAGCAGGCCGGGGCTATCCATGTTGACGAAGGTCATCATGGCGAACCCATATGGGGCAGGGCGGTTGGCCGAGGAACTTCCTTCCGAGGTCGCCGCTCTTCGTTCGTTCCGGTAATTCAGTGCGGTTTCGTAGCGATGATGGCCATCAGCGATGATCAGCTTCTTGCCGGACATTGCCCTGCGCACACGATCTATGGTTCCCGAATCGGAAACTTTCCAAACCTGATGTAGAACTCCATACTCGTCGCGCATTTCGGCCGTGGGTTGTTCGCGCGATGAAAGGGTATTGTCGATTTCACTATCAGGATCGCTGTACAGCATGAATATCTGACCGAAGTGGGCGCGGGTGGCGCGGAGCAGATCCAGACGGTCGGCCTTGGGTTTGGCGAGGGTCAACTCGTGGCGGAAAACGATTCCGGCTGAATAGTCCTCGATCTTGCCAAGCGCTATGAACCCTTGGCGTTCAAATTGCAACGGACGATTAGGCGACGACAATGGCGAGTGAAATGTCTGAACGTAGCGGTAGATCGAGGGTTCCGAATCCTGCCGCAAAATTCCTTGTTGACGCCAATCACGAAAGGAAGCTGCAGCGCGCGTATAGGGGTTGTTGTCAGGGCTGTCATCGGGCAGGCGCTTGCCCAGGATGATGCGAACAAGATTGTAGGGGCTTGCAGAATAGTAATGTTCCTGCATTTCCGGAGTAATCTTGTCGTAAGGCTGGGTTGCTACGGAAGAAATCGGGACTCGGGCGGGATCATAGCGGTAGGCGCGGAAAGGTTCTATGTGGGCCATGAATAATGAATTCGCGGGGCGCAAGAATTGTACCAAGAGCGCAATGGCGGGTTCCGGCAGTGGATCCCAGATGCCCCGCAGGGTGCTGAAGGGACAAACTTTTGCACAAGAGAAGAATCAAAGTTTGCGTGCGCGGGGACATGACAAAGATTTAACACCGCTTGCCGGGTCGTGTGATAACATCCTGCGTAAGTTTGAGGATTATATGGCGCGCCAAAACGGGCGCGGGTCCTCTCGACCCCGGGCTTCAATTCGCACCGCCACCCTGCTAAACCAGTTCACGGCCAAGTTCTGCTCACGGCGAACCCTGCATTCGCTGGTTGGTCTGGTTCTACTTCCGTTGGTTATCGGCGGCATGTCCCTTGGGCAAACGTCGGACGTCGATGACATCCATGTTTCGCCTCGCCTTACACCCGCCACGGTAGACACCAATCCCATTCCGAACGAGCTGCGGGGCCGGACGCTGGTGCGGTCAAAAGTAAACCTGGTTCTGGTCCCGGTAACCGTCACGGATCCCATGAACCGGCTCGTCACAGGGTTAGATAAGGAGAATTTTCAGGTCTTTGAAGGCAAAGAACAGCAGGAAGTCCGCAATTTCTCGAGTGAAGACGCGCCGGTTTCCCTGGGAGTCATTTTCGACATGAGCGGCAGTATGTCGAGCAAGATCGAGCGCGCGCGGGAAGCTGTGATTGAGTTCTTCAAAACGGCCAATCCGCAGGATGAGTTCTTCCTAATCACATTCGCGGACAAACCTGAGGAAATTTCCGATTTCACCCAGTCGATCGATGATCTACAGGGCAAATTGGTTTTTACGGTACCCAAAGGCCGCACGGCATTGCTTGATGCTATTTACCTCGGCCTGAGCAAGATGCGGGATGCGAAATACCCTAAAAAGGCCCTGCTCATTATTTCCGATGGTGGCGACAACCACAGCCGCTATACCGAAGGGGAGATCAAGGGATTAGTGAAGGAAGCGGATGTAATGATCTATTCCATAGGGATTTACGATCATTACTTCCAGACCGAAGAAGAACGGCTCGGCCCCGCGCTTTTGAGCGATATTTCCGATTTGAGCGGAGGGCGGGCCTTCACCATCGACAATCCGAACGATTTGGCCGATGTGGCTACAAAAATCGGGATTGAGCTACGCAACCAATATGTGCTCGGATACCGTCCAAAGAACCCAGGGCATGACGGCAAGTGGCATAAAATAAAAGTTAAGCTACTGCCGCCCAAAGGACTACCACCGCTCCATGTATATGCCAGAACTGGGTATTACGCTTCATCGCAGTAAGGCTCTGTTTAGCAGAGTAGCCGCTGGATTCGTGTTGTTGACCGCCGTCGCGGTTGCTCAGAGCGCTCCTCCTGCGCAGAATACTTCGCCAGGGTCACAGGTTGCGCCGGCGGCCACGGGATCACATCCTGCGCAGGCTACGCAACAACAGACCCCGGGTACCGCTCAGCCCGCGACGCCGCCTCCGGCGAATCAGCCAGCGAGTCAGGCTCCAGCCGCAAATCAGCCGGCAAGCCAGGCCCCGACCGGTACCGCCCCCTCAGCGAACCAGCGAACCGGAGGACAACCCGCTGCTGGACAGCCCGCTA
>DAIPJJ010000164.1:0-9659 GCA_036770325.1 Terriglobales bacterium | reverse complement strand
AGTTCGGGATGACATCTCTATGAACAAAATCCCGTCAGCTTTCGGGCAAAGTTCGGGATGACATCAATTGAGGGTGATTACGCTGCTCCTGAGCTTTTGCGCTTCGGCAATATCTCACCAATTCTTTTGATCTGCGCGCCAACGCCCTTCAGCTTCTCTTCAATATTTTCGTAACCGCGATCGATGTGGTAAACGCGGTCGATGATGGTTTCGCCCTCAGCGACCAATGCAGCCAGGACCAGCGAAGCCGACGCGCGCAGATCGGAAGCCAGCACAGCCGCGCCGCTCAGTGGAGATTTGCCCCGGACCACAGCACGCCGCCCTTCGATCTTGATGTTCGCGCCCATGCGAACCATTTCGAGCGCGTGCATGAAGCGGTTCTCAAAAATATTTTCGGTGATGATTGACGTGCCCTCGGCCTGGGTCGCGAGCGCCATGTACTGCGCCTGCAAATCGGTCGGAAACCCCGGATATTCTTCGGTGATCACGTCGGCGGCTTTCAAATTGCCGTTTCCCTCGACGCGTACAGAATCGGATGTGTGCCGCGTCTTGATCCCGACTTCCTGTAACTTCTGCAGGAGCGCGCCGAGATGACCGGGGTTGCATTCGGTAATGTTCAAATCGCCATCGGTGAGCGCGCCGGCGATGATAAAAGTCGCAGCTTCGATGCGGTCAGGAACGATGCGATGCTTTGCTCCGCTTAACTTTGCTACTCCGCGAACGCGAATTATCGGCGTGCCCGCGCCTTCGATCTTCGCACCCATTTTGTTCAGTAGATCGGCGAGATCGGCAACCTCGGGCTCCCGCGCGCAGTTTTGCATCACCGTTTCGCCTTCAGCCAGGCAGGCGGCCATGAGAAGGTCTTCGGTACCGGTGACAGTGATCTTGTCGAAGACAATCTCAGTGCCTTTGAGCCGCTCGGCCCTCGCTTCAACATATCCGTGCTCTTGATTGATCTTCGCGCCGAGCCGCTCCAGCCCTTTTATGTGCAGATCGATCGGGCGCGCGCCAATGGCGCATCCACCTGGGAGGGAAACGCGAGCGCGTCCGCAGCGCGCGACTAACGGACCAAGCACCAGCGTTGACGCCCGCATCGTCTTAACGAGTTCGTAGGATGCCTCTGGTGAATTCAGATTGCGGCAGCAAATTGTGGTGCGATGGTGGGCGCGTCCGTAACCGAGTTCGACCTCCGCACCCATCGCGGTAAGAAGTTTGCGCGTGGTTTCGATGTCGCGTACTTGCGGAATATTTTCGAGCACAACCGGCTCGTCGGTGAGCAAAGCCGCCGCCATTGCGGGTAGCGCTGCATTTTTTGCGCCGCTGACGCGAATTGTTCCCAGTAGCGGATTTCCGCCGCGAATTACGAATTTATCCATGAAGGAAACCTAAGTAGATCGATGATTGCTGGTTCGATTCTAGCCGGAAGTGCTCGTGGCCGCTGGTTACCTCTGTGTAGTGCGGGTGGAACCGGGGGACGTTCTATCCCGGACCATGCGTCGTTGTTCCACAAGAGTAAAAGCTTTGCCATTCCGAACTGCTTCAGCGGTGAAAAATCTGATCCCCGGAAGAAAAGCAGATTCCTCGGCGCTGAAGCACCTCGGAATGACAGCACCTGGAGTTAGCCGCGGCTATAGTAGAGCCTACCGCGCGGCGGCAATCGCGCGACGTACATGTCCGTTCGCTGCCTTAAGAAATTTCTTCGCGGCCGATTGTGAGACTCCGGCCTTTTCCATCACGATTGCTACCGGAACGTCATTACTGGCACGAGCGAGAGCCTGCCGTGCCTGCTCGCGATCATTTCCCAATGCTGTTTGCAGGATTCGAAGCGCTCTTTCGCTCAACTTCGAATTCTTCTGACGCAGATTCACCATAAGGTTGCCGTAGACATACCCAAGGCGGACCATGGCTCCGGTGGTGAGAATGTTGAGCACCATTTTTTCAGCGGTCCCGGCTTTCATTCGCGTTGATCCAGCAATGACTTCAGGGCCAGTTTCAACTACGATTGCGAGCTCTGCGGCGGCCTCAAGCGGCGAGTTGGGATTACAAGTCAGTCCGATTGTCTTTGCGCCTTTACTTCGCGCAAATTCAACCGCCGCGACTGTGAACGGAGTGCGCCCGCTGGCCGCTATGCCGACGACAACATCTTTCTTGCCAGGTTTCCGTTTGCGGATTTCCTTTTTGCCGAATTCGCGCGAGTCCTCATCCGCTTCGACCGCTCTGGCCAGCGCCCGTTCGCCACCTGCCATCACGAACTGCACCATACTTGCTGGAACATCAAAGGTCGGCGGACATTCGGACGCGTCCAGCGCGGCAATTCGTCCGCTGGTTCCAGTGCCGACATAGATCAAACGCCCGCCACTTCCGAGAGATTCCGCAACCCAGTCGATACCGCGAGCGATCTGCGGCAACGCTTTTTGAACAGCCGCCGCGACCTTTAAATCTTCGGAATTGATGATCCGGGCAATCTCCAGCGCAGGCATTTGGTCAAGATCGGCCCAAGCCGGATTCATCTGCTCAGTTGCAAGTTTTTCCAGTTGCGCTTGTAGATCTCGCTTCACGCACCAACTCCCAGGGCTTCCATCACTGCATCGTGGAACCTCGTCCGGATTTCTGTGATGGCTTTGTTCGATGAATCCGGCCAGGTGCGGTTCGTCAGCAGTGTGATGGAGATTTGCCGCTCGGCATCAATCCAGAGCGAAGTGCCGGTGTAGCCGAGGTGGCCGAACGAACGAGACGAAAAGTATTTACCGGACTGCGATGGCGCAGACGGAGTATCCCAGCCAAGCGCGCGGGAAGTGCCGGCCGGAGAAAGCTCGCGCCGGGTGAACAGAGCCACCGTTGCCGGACGTACGATTTGCGTACCGCCTTGCAACATGGCGTGTGCAAACGTTGCTAGATCTGAGGCCGTCGAGAACACGCCGGCGTGACCTGCTACTCCGCCCATCACGCTCGCATTCTCGTCATTGACCTCGCCTTGAATGACTCTTTTCCGAAAAGTTTGATCGTCAGCGGTTGGCGGGATTTGCGGTTTCCAAGCAGGCGAAGGATTGTAGGTAGTGTGCGACATTCCCAGCGGGCCGAAAATCTCTCGCTGGCAAAAGCCGTCGAGTTCCTCGCCTGCCAGCCGCTCCAGAGCGAGGCCGAGCAGAACAAAGCCAACATCACTGTACTCGGCATGTGTTCCCGGTGCGTGCTTCAGCGGGACGGCAAAGGCTCCCATCAGTAAATCGTCTCGATTAGAAGCTCGTAGAAATAGCTTTTCATACGCCGGCAATCCCGAGCTGTGCGCGAGCAAGTGCCGAATTGTGACTTCGTTTCTCCTCTGGTCGGAGCCACGAAATTCAGGCAACACTCCGACAACGCGGGTATCCAGATCCAACAATCCACGCTCGTAGAGGACCATTGCCATAGTGGTTGTGGCAGCGACTTTGGAGACAGAGGCCAGATCGAAAACCGTGTTGGTGGTCACCCGCGGTGAGTCGTTGTCATATGTAAATTGCCCAAACGCTTTCAGTGCGACGAGTTCGCCCGCGTGCGTGACCGCAACTGACGCTCCGGGAAATGCACGAGCCGCGATCGCATCGCTCAGAATCTGAAACGCCCGGGCAAAAATCCGCTCCTGATCCTGGTACCTTGCAGGAAGAATTGGCTGAGATGTTGTCGTAGTTTCCAGAGGGTTCTTTGCGATTGGACTCTATCGCGGTTATAGCAGAGGCACGTTCGGCAGGTAAAGCGGCGGAGTAGCACAAACGGCACCCCGGCGGCGGTAACTTGATCGGGCGGGAGAAGGCTGGGTTAAATTCAGAAAATACCTTTTATTTCTTGCTATGGAATGCACATGTCTCATCGGCGCTTTCTGATCCTGGCAGTAGTCGCCCTTCTCAGTTGCGCTTCGCTCGTTGCGCAGGAACCCTCGCACGACCTGAGCGTGGTCGACCCGGTCATACAAGCTGCAATCGACAATCACGAAACACCTGGTGCCGTGGTGCTGGTCGGGCATGACGGGCAGGTCGTTTATCGCAAGGCGTACGGCAACCGGTCGCTCGAGCCAAAAGTCGAGCCGATGACGGTGGATACAATCTTCGATCTGGCATCGCTGACCAAGGTGATCGCGACTACAACCGCGGTCATGCAACTTGAAGAGCAGGGAAGAGTCAAATCAAACGATCCTGTGGCGAAGTACATTCCAGAATTCGCACAGAATGGCAAGGCCGACATAACCGTCCGTGATCTGCTCACCCACTATTCCGGCCTGCGCCCTGATATCGACCTTAAGCCGGATTGGACGGGCCGTGATGCCGCGCTCAGTCTGGTGTTTGCGGAGACTCCAGTTGCACCGCCGGAAACCCAGTTCATTTACAGCGACACGAATTTCATTACTCTGGGCGTGCTGGTTGAGCGCCTGACAGGAATGACGCTCGACGCGTACTGCGAAAAGAATGTTTTTGCTCCGCTTGGGATGACGCACACGCGTTTTCTTCCGCCGGCTTCATGGATCCCACAAATTGCGCCGACTCAGTACGATGAAAGCAACCAGATGCTGCGCGGTGTTGTCCACGATCCGCGATCGCGACGCATGGGCGGAGTTGCCGGACATGCTGGATTGTTCTCAAGCGCCGACGATCTGGCGAAATTCGCGCAAGCGCTGCTCGATGGCAGTTCAGTGCTTTCGCCGCTTGCCATCCGGAAGATGACCAGCCCGGAGCAGCCGCCTAACCTTCCTTCTGTTCGCGGATTTGGCTGGGACATTGATTCTCCGTACTCCTCAAATCGCGGAGAACTCCTGCCGGTCGGGTCGTTCGGACATACCGGCTTTACGGGGACATCAATCTGGATCGATCCCACGACTCGCACCTACGTCATTCTTCTGGCGAACGCCGTGCATCCGCGCGGTGCTCACGGATCGGTGGTCTCGCTGCGAACCAGAGTTGCGACGGCCGTTGCCGCAGCCATTCCCCTCACCACGCCAGAACAAGAGGCGCTGCGCTGGAAGAGAATCACCGGCTACAACGACGCGATGCCCAGCCAGCCGGACATCGCATATCGCAACGGCAGCGTGCTTACGGGGATTGATGTTCTGGAGTCACAAGATTTTTCTATGTTGCGCGGCAAACGCGTCGGAGTGCTCACAAACCAAACCGGGGTCGATTCTAGCGGTCATCGGACGATTGACGTGCTGGCACATGCGCAAGGAGTTCAACTGACCGCCATCTTCAGTCCGGAACACGGCGTGACCGGCGAACTCGACACAACTCACATCGGCAACACTCGCGATGCGGCAACCGGCATTCCTGTGTACAGCGTCTATGGCGGCACCGATCAGGCGCGCCGTCCGCCAGTTGACGTGCTGAAGCAACTCGACGCGGTGGTGATTGATCTGCAAGATGCCGGGGTGCGCTTTTACACCTACGAAACCAGCGTCGGATATTTCCTGGAAGCAGCAGCAAAGTCTGGGACGCAGGTCATCGTGCTCGACCGGCCGAATCCGATTTCAGGCGCGATCATGCAAGGGCCGATTTCACAATCCGGAATGGAAAATTTTGTGAACTACGGCCCAGTTCCGGTGCGCCACGGCATGACACTCGGTGAGCTAGCCCAGATGTTCAACTCCGAGCACAACATTCACGCCAAACTTACAGTCGTTCCCATGCAGGGCTGGATGCGCGGCGACTGGCTGGATTCGACAGGTGTGGCATGGGTCAACCCTTCGCCGAATTTGCGCAGCCTGACTGAAGCGACGCTTTACCCCGGCGTTGGGCTTGTAGAAGGCACAAATGTATCCGTAGGCCGCGGGACAGATACTCCGTTCGAAGTGCTCGGGGCACCGTGGATCAATGCGCATGAACTCGCCGCGTATTTGAACGCTCGCCAAATTCCGGGAGTGCGATTTGTGCCGGTCACGTTTACTCCAAGTTCGAGCAATTATTCCGGACAGGCCTGCCATGGAGCGAACCTGATGCTTACGCAACGCGAATTTCTCGATGCGCCAGAACTTGGCATCGAATTGGCTTCGGCATTGCTGAAGCTCTATCCGCAGCAGTTCCATGTTGAAAAGATGATTGACATTCTTGGCAACAGAAACGTTCTGGAAGCGATAACCGGCGGAGAAGACCCGCATCGCGTTGCGCTTGACTGGCAGGATGAGCTGAAGAAGTTCGAGCAAACTCGCGAGAAGTATTTGATCTATAGGTGAACAAGACAGTAGAAGAAGAAGGCAAACTAAAACAGCCTACTCTCTCTCGCTTCCCCCGCTGAGTTTGTCATCCCGAGTGGACGCGCTTGCGTTCGGGAGGGACCTGTCGAAACCTTGGCGCCCGGCATCGGTGTCGACGGTATCCCAGGAGTTGCATACGTAAGATCCCTCTCGCGCGCCCCATGTGGGCGTGTCTTCGGGATGACACATCTTCGGCAGGAATCTGTTCCTGGGGAGAGTCCAGGAAATTCTCGAAGACTCAGTCGATCATCCGGCTGGTGATCGGCCCGTAGCTGTCGATTCTGCGATCGCGCAAGAAGGGCCAATTGCGGCGCGTATCTTCGAGCACTCGCACATCGACTTCGCCCAGCAAAATCTCTTCCTTGTCATGCGAGGCTTTTGCAATGATCCGCCCGAATGGGTCAGCAATAAACGACCCGCCCCAAAATTCCAGGCCTTTGCCTGGCGCCTTGTTCCCGCGGATATCGCCCTGCTCAAAGCCGATTCGATTTACCACAGCTACATACACGCCGTTGGCAATTGCGTGCGCGCGTTGAATGGTTTGCCAGGCGTCGTACTGGGCCTCGCCGTACTGCGCCTTTTCGTCAGGATGCCAGCCAATCGCGGTGGGATAGAAAAGTACCTGCGCCCCCTGAAGAGCCGTGAGCCTGGCTCCTTCCGGATACCACTGGTCCCAACAAACGAGCGTGCCAACTTTCCCGACTTGAGTATCAAATGCTTTGAAGCCGAGGTCGCCGGGCGTGAAGTAATACTTTTCGTAGTAGAGCGGATCGTCGGGAATGTGCATCTTGCGGTAGATGCCGCGCAGCGTGCCATCTGCATCGAGCATCACGGCCGTGTTGTGATAAACGCCCGGCGCGCGTTTTTCAAACAGCGATCCGACCAACACGATACGCAAACGCTTTGCGGTATCGGCCAGCTTTGCCGTAGTCGGTCCGGGGATCGGCTCAGCCAGATCGAACAGCGCGGCATCTTCGCGCTGGCAGAAATATTGGGTCTGGAAGAGTTCAGGAAGGCAAATGATCTGCGCGCCCTTCTTCGCCGCTTCTTCTACACGCTGAATGGCGCGCTTCAAGTTATCTTCGGGGTCGCCGGTTGCTGACATCTGCACCAGGCCGACGCGAAAGTTCTCCGGCAAACTTCCTCCTCGTGACGAATTAGCATAACAACAGCGGGGGTTGACCGCCAGCAATCACGAGGCTTTTCGTTGAGGATTCCTGGGCTGCGAAATTTCCACCAGCTTGCCTGTTGGTTTTGCCTCCCAGCGCGTGTGCCTGCGGCCCTGAAACTTTCCGAGGAATGATCCGACCGCAGCGGAGGCATGTGCGATCTTCTCGATCTTAATGGTGTGCGCCAGTCGAATGTCCTTTATATAGTGCAGGCCGGTACTGATGGCGCAGCCGCATTGGGAGCAGTCGGGGTCGCCGCCGAAGATGCACGGTTCCACGCGAGTTTTAAGGTCCGCACTGTAGTTCGTGGACATGCGAGCGAACATGCAGTCACGCGGAGTCAATGGCGGCGCAAGCATCGCACGCGCCAGGCCAGAATTCATCAGCAGTTTGGGATGGCGGGTCTTGGCCTTCAGGAGTTCCTGCGCAACAAGTTCGCGGTCGGCTACCGTCAGCATCTCGTCACAATGCTCGCCACGCTGAGGTGTGTAGATGCTGGTCCAAATATGCATCACCTCTGGCCGCTCGCTCCAAAAAGAAAGATATTCATCAAGGTAACCCGTACGCTGAAGCATGGGGCGGGTGATTGTCCAGTGAACATTCACATCGCATCCCTCAATATTCTTCAGAATGCGCTCGTAAGTTGCCGGTTTGCGACGAATGTCGTGGTGCTCAGGCAATCCATCGACTGAGACCGTCACCAGCACACGGGGAATTTCCATCCAGGATTTTGGAATGGGAATCACGGCACTAGTGACAATCATCGTGTGGATGTTTCTCTTGCTGAGGATGGGTAGCAGCCGGCTCAATTCTCGATGGCGCACCAAAGGTTCGCCGCCTACAAGAGACACATGCAAGGGCCGGTGTTCATCTACCAGCCCGATGACCCGATTGACCAGTTCATCGCCTCGATAGTCGCTCAGATTTCTAAGCAACCCGGCGCCGCCGAGATGGGAGTCGCCATACGCATAGCAACCCGGACAGCTCAATGGGCACTCACGCGTGACTTCGATGGACAGCATTGGCGTACTGCCCATCAGGATCGATCGCCACGCACTTAATAGTTGCAGGGCCTTCAATCCGGGGTTGCCGGTGGCTCTGCTCATGGTACCTCCTGTGATTGCGGCAACAGCGAAGCGGTGAGCTTCGCTCAGAGCTGCTAACCGGCTAACTGTGTGGTTGGAGGCAAAATACCGCCCTTTGCGTTCAGCACCGCCAGGGCCGTTTTTTTCATGAACGACTCGCGAGCGCGGACAAGCAGAAGCACCCCGCCATCTTCAAAACTGGTCTGGTAATACAACGCGTGCTCTAGTGGCAAGCCAAGGTCCTGGCAAAATCCTGTGAGTTCGACGGCAGGGCCGGCAAGCACGCCGACCATTCCGATATCCTCGTCTTCAAATCCCACCTGATTCAAGGCTCGAATCGCATTTGCCGCCGTGAAGATCTCATAAAAACCGGCGGTAATCAAAGTTTCCGAATTGTGAGTAGATTCCTTTAGCATCGTCCGTCCGTAGGTCTTGGCCTGAGCCGACAGTGGTAAACACTTCGTGCGATGGTTGTACGTAGGGATACGGAGAACGAAGCGCGCTAGCAAAGACGAGCGCAGGTGAGGGAAATCAAATCGTCGCAAGTCAGATTGACGTGGATCACGAGTTGATGCTGTGGGTTGGTAAGAATCTCGGGAGCGAGGGGACTGTAATAGCTGGCAGCGAGAGCAAATATCTTATTCAGCGCATGAGGACCGGTGCTGGGGAGTTCGTCAGGCGCGGGTGAAATTAGAACGAAAAGCACGCCAAATGCGGCAACCAGCGCCACGATTGCAATCCACGATTTGGGGATTTTGTTCACGCTGTGAGAAAGGCGCCCTTCAGCTATAGATTATCTTGTTCAACCCAGAGTTGCACTGCACTTTTTCTTTCTCTGTCCCAAACGGTTCGCGACGCCGTGGGTGCTGGCACGATTACTCTCTCGTTTAGTAAAGTAATTCTTCCAATCAGATTCGAGGGAAATTAATGAAGCACGATCACAGCGACGGCACCGGTATCGAGCGCAAGTTGCACAATCCGATTGAAGACCAGTTGATTCCTCTCGAACCCTTAGACCTCAGCAACGTGCGTACGGTCGATGACCTTGTGCGCGCGATGGGGAAGACGGCATTTACCGGACGACAGGTGGGCGAGGCGGCTGATGTGCTCGAAGCCATGGCCCGTGACAAAGACTGTTTCGTTGTCATGACGCTTGCTGGAGCGATGACCGTAGCTAAGCAGGGGCTTGTC
>DAIPJJ010000007.1:0-51260 GCA_036770325.1 Terriglobales bacterium | reverse complement strand
ATGTGGCCGATGCCGCGGTGGCTGGTTTCGGCAACGAGAAAGCCTAGAACCGTTGTGCGGGCGTGGTCTGCCGCCCCTAAACGGGCCCTGTGTTCGTGGACGGCTTCGCCGGGGGCCGCTTCTGCTACCAACGTAAATGCACCCGGTCGACGCATGTAAGTAAGCAGTTCATAGCGGCTATAGGCTATCCCGGAGGCGAAGCACGATTGGTCGATCAGCCAAAGCGTGTGGAAGTCCTCCCGGCGGTGATCGCGCACTGTGAATTGCACTCGGACATTGTAGATTGTGGGTGAGATTGTGCTCGGAAACTCATATTTCCCAAGTAGTTGGCTGCATCAGGGAAAAATTTCAAAAAACTACATTGAAAGTCTTGATAGCTGACACCCCAAGTCGTACCATTCGCATCTGAGGGTTTCGTGGTGCTTCGGATCGCGATAGAGGCGGTATGCGCAGCGACCGCAATGGTCGTCATATGGTACTTGCTGTTTTCGCGCTACAACCGGCGCCGGGGAACGGTGGTCCTGCAATGGGTCGAGTCAGCATGCGCCACCCGCGGACGGCTGGTTGAAACCAAGTGGCTGAGCGCAAGCCGCTTGCAGGCACACTTCAGCTTTGCTACTCATTGGTTTGAAAATGCAAGAGTTACGATCAAGCTGCTGCCACGCCCCATTCCTGTCCAATGGCTGCTTTGCTTGTGGCGTAGGCAGAAAGAAACACTTACCTTCGAAGCTGACCTCGACTACTCACCCTCGTATCATCTGGAAATTTCCCGCCATCGCTGGCTGACGCAGAAGCCAAAAGAGATTTCGAATCCTGACCGCAATTGGACGATCTCGCGTCCGGGGCCGGTGGTGCTAACGACCCGCACGGAATGGACGCACGAGCTTACCCCGGTTGTGAATACGCTGATGACCTCGCGCGGGCACAGCCTGGTGACAGTGCGGTTCAGGCCAGATTCTCCGAATCTCGCAGCAACAATTCCGCTTGAAGCACTGGCCGATGAAGAAGCTACGGCAGCGTTCCTGAACGTGCTTCGGGATTTGGCGAGCGGGGCGTCGGCGTCGAGACACTAATATCCCACCTCTTCCGGTGATTTCGAGGACTGGAGCGAAGCGGAAGGACGAGGAATCTGCTGGTTCCGGAGAAAGATTCCTGAAGCGGTTCGGAATGCGTCCACTACCTTCCCCAAACGAACTAAACATTGTCATTCCGAGGCGTCGCGCTTGCGCGACAACGAGGAATCTGCTGATCCCAGGCGAGAAGCAGGTTCCTCGTCGCATCGCAGGCTCAGCTCCTCGGAATGACATCTCCTTGAAATGTGCAAAGGAAACTAACGCCTTGTCATTCCGAGGACTGGAGTGAAGCGGAAGGGCGAGGGATCTGCTGATCCCCGGGGAGGAGCAGGTTCCTCGTCGCATCGGAGGCTCAGCCCCTCGGAATGACAGTTGGTCGGGGTTTTGTCGATAGGTGGGTGATGGCCCATTGCAACCAGCTTCCCCCAATCGGCTGCCAAGTCTTCCCAGGTCGGATTCTTCTTCGCGACCTTCTTCTCCCGCCGCCATTTCTTGATCTGTGTTTACGGTTTGCTGGATGCAGAATTCTGGACTGCTACTCGGATTCAGCTTCGAAGCGGTAGCCAACTCCGCGAACGGTGAGCAGGTGTTCCGGGCGCGCGGGATTATTTTCGATGTAACGGCGGAGACGAACAATGAAGTTGTCGATGGCACGAGTGTCGGTGTCTTCGCGCAGACCCCATACTTCTTCGAGTATCGACTTACGTGAAACTACACGGCCCCGGTTTCGGATGAGATAACGAAGCAGTTCGGCCTCCATCACAGTGAGCTGCGTCGTGTTGCCGTCGCTGCGAAGCTCGAGATTGCCGAAATCGATCGTTCTGCCATTAAAGCTGAAGACGCCGAACTCCTGCGCGCTGCCGTCGCTATTCGCGAGCGAACTCTGAACATCAGATTTCTCAGCAGCGGGCGAATTCTGGACGGTTGACGCATGCTGCATCCATTCACGGCGGCGGAGCAGGCCTTGCAGGCGCGCGAGGAAAATCGGAAGTTCAAAGGGCTTGGCCACATAGTCGTCGGCCCCGGCGGCGAATCCTGTGAGCACGTCTTCCGGGCGTGAACGCGCCGTCAACATCAGGACGGGAATAAAATTCTTCTCGGCTCGCAGTTCTCTCGCGACAGTGAATCCATTCTTGCCGGGCAGCATGACGTCGAGAATCAGGACATCGTATTGTTCGCGTTTTACTAAGAGTAGATCGAGCGCAGTTTCACCATCGCCGGCAATCTCGACCGAGTGGCCTTCGGCCTGAAGATTGAATTGCAGCCCGGTAGCAAGATGCGCCTCGTCTTCAACGATCAGTACCCGGCTCACGGGACCCTCCGGGGAAGCTCGAGAATAACAGTTGCGCCTTTGCCTTCTCCTGCGCTTTCGGCGAGCACGCGGCCGCCATGGCGCTTTGCAATGGTGCGCACCAGAAATAGACCCAGACCGGTCCCGCGCACCTGTGCGAGAGCACGATTCGGGACGCGGTAGAAGCGCTTGAAAATCGTTTTCAGCTCGGAGCGCGGGATTCCCACGCCGAGATCGCGCACACGGAGCACAAGCCGCTCCTGCTCGTGCAGGTCGAGGCGAACGGAAACATCGATGTGACTGCCGGAATATTTCACTGCGTTGTCGAGGATATTTGAGACCGCTGTGCGAAGCTCATCGGGGTCGCCGCTAACTTCCGAGCCGCGCCCGTTCAACGAAGATTCATAGCGAATGGCGGCAGGCTGTAGATGATGGCTGCTTCTTGTGGTCTCAACACATTCTTCGACGAGCTGTGCGAAATCGAGATTGATGCGTTGCGCTCCGCGCGCACCTGCCTTGCCGGCCTTGAGCACCTTTTCAACGGTGCTCATCAGACGGTCCGTGTCTTCGAGCATCAGTTGATAAAAACTGCGGCGCTGGGCTTCATCGATTTGCGACCCGCGACGTTCGAGAGTTTGCAAGTGCAGGCGGATAGAGGCAATCGGCGTCTTCAGTTCGTGAGAGACGGCGTTGATGAAGCTGTCGTGCTGCTCGTTGCGGCGAATCTCGCGCACCAGAAAACTTGTGTTGAGAATGAGGCCGGTCGCGATGGCGCCGAAAAAGATGATGCCGAGAAGGACTTTGACGTCGTGTTGCCAGTTGAGAATGATCCAACCGAAACCAACCGCCACGGCAATGCAGGCGAGCACCAGCCCGAAGGTGAGAAAGAAGATGATTTTGCCGCGCCGGCTAACGCGCATGGAGAGATTCTAGCCAAAGTCTGGGATAAAGGATGTGGCAATCGTCTTGAAACGGGCCGGCAAATCCGTCGCAACGAGCTCAGGGCAGGCCTGCACGGTTGGTCGTCCGTGTCATACTTTTATCAAATTCATCGGGGTGTCTTACGGGACCTGAATGCCGCTGCCGCGCTGCGCAGAACGCGTGATTAGAACCGTTGCCGCAATTGCGATGTTCGCTTCGGTCTCGTTGACACAGACAGTCGCGCCTGGTGCAGAGAAGAAGGCGGGCGAAGCATTCAAAAACGTTCAGGTACTGAAGGATATTCCCGCGAACCAGTTGATTCCGGCGATGCAGTTCATTACATCTTCGCTCGGAGTACAGTGCGAATACTGCCACGTGGAAAACGCTTTCGAAAAGGATGACAAAAAGACAAAGCAGATCGCGCGCAAGATGATGCAGATGCAGTTTGCAATCGATACGAACAATTTCGATGGCAAGCAGATGGTTACATGCAACTCGTGCCATCGCGGCAACCCGAAGCCGACGGCAATTCCCGCAATTCCTCAAGCGCAGCCGCACCTCTTGGCTGAAGCGGTTGAGCCCGAGCAATCAAATCCGACAAGTCTGCCAAAGCCGGAAGAGATCGTTACGAAATACATCACGGCACTCGGAGGAGAAGCAGCAATTTCGAAGCTGACGACACTGCACGAGAGTGGAACCTTTGAAGCGGGTGGACGACATTTCCCGGTGGAAATTTTTGTGCAGTCCCCTGATCACATCGCTGTCGTCACGCATTGGCCAAACGGGGACAGCAGCACGGTTTTCAACGGGCAAACAGGATGGTCGGTTTTCCCCGGACGTCCGGCGCGGCCGATGACGCCGGCAGACACTGATGCGAGCCGAATGGATGCGGACCTGCACTTTGCATTGGATCTCACGAAGATGTTTTCCGAGTTGCGCACCGAGAGTGAACCACCTGTGAGCGGCCGAGGAGAAACGCTGAAGATTTCCGCGCAGCGTCAAGGCATCCCGCCGGTGGAATTGTATTTTGACGGGCAGAGCGGAATGCTCGTCAGAGCGGTGCGATACGCGCAATCTGCGCTGGGAAGAAATCCGACGCAGATTGACTATTCGGACTATCGCGATGTGAACGGCGTGAAGCTGCCGTTCCATTGGACATCGGCCACGCCAACTGGAAAATTCAGTATTCAATTGCAAAGCGCGGACGCGAATGTCGCAATTCCCGCAAGCGTTTTTGCAAAGCCTGCCTTGGAAAAGGCGAAGGCAGAACAGTAATGCCAGCCGGCTCAATGCAGATGCGTATCCGTGAGGTGATCAAGAAAATTCCGCGAGGAAAAGTTTCTACCTACGGAGCGGTTGCACGCGCCGCTGGATTTCCCGGGGCGGCAAGACAAGTCGTGCAGGCACTGCGGGGATCATTCGGATTGCCTTGGCAACGTGTGCTCGGGGCTGGAGGCGCAATCAAATTGCGGGGCGAAAACGGGCTTGAACAGCGCTTTCGGCTGGAAGCAGAAGGCGTGCGCTTTCGTGGGAGGAAGGTGGATATGAAAACGCACGAGCACAAATTTGCTGCGGTTAAAAGCTTTTCGCGAAAGCAAGAGCTTTGACGCGTCTGGCAAGGCCAATCACCTTTGGCTGGCTTCTCCCGCCAATACTCGCTGATTGAACTCCGCGGATTTGTTGCGCGGAACACTCAATGATTTCCAGCTAGCTCCTTTCAAATGCTTTGCCAGGAAAACAATTTGTCCACAATGGTAGGAATAGTGCGCGATCTGGCGGTTAATCGCCTGCATCACCGAATGCGCTTCGCCGCGGATAAAAACCTTGCGCGCCAAATCGGAATCAGACAATGGTTCGAGCGCCTGAAATAATCTTGACCATCCTTCGTTCCACATTTGCATCAGCTCCTCGCGTGTTTTCGGCGGAGTGACGAATTCGCTATCGCGGTTGCGGTCTGGTTTCTCGCCGTCGCTGGTAAGAAAGTCCGTCCAGCGGGAGCGCATATTGCCCGCCATGTGCTTGGCAATGATGGCAATCGAGTTCATCTCTTCGTCAAGAGCAGTGAAAAGCTCTCTGTCGGAGACCTGTTCCATAGCGCCTTCCGCCAGTTTCTTGTAGTAGCGGAAAAGCGAAAGCGAATCTTCAATATAGGAAGTGCTGAATTGGTGTGCCATGTCTATACCTTGAATTGGTCGTCGATTTCGATCTGATATCCCGCCGACAAGCGATTGGTTTCATTCGCCATGCCAACGACGGCCATCAGCTCGCGAAACATCTGATCCGTCATTCCTTTTTTACGCGCGGAAGCGGTGTGCGAGGCAATGCAGTAACCGCACTGGTTCGACACGCTCACGGCGACATAGATCATTTCCTTCGTCAGCGGATCGAGCGCGCCAGGCGCCATGATCTGCTTGATGTCTTCCCAGGTGCGTTTCAGCGCGACGGGATCGTTCGCCAGCGCCTTCCAGAAATTATTGATCCAGTCGGTCTTGCGCGTTGTCATGATGTCGTCATAAACCGCGCGGACTTCGGGGCTTGCGTCCTTGTATTCGATGAGGGGGAGGGTTGGCATATCTCACTCTCTCACATTCATGTCATTCCGAGGCGTCTCGCGTGCGAGACAACGAGGAACCTGCTTTTGTCAGGGAAAAGCAGTTCCTCACCACTAAAGTGGTTCGGAATTACAGCGGCACAGTCAGCTAATCCAGCCACCACCGACGACCACATCATTGTCGTAAAACACAGCGGCCTGGCCGGGAGTGATGGCGCGCTGCCGCTCGTCGAAGCTCACAAGAATCTCGTTGCCTCCGGTCTTCTCGATCATGGCCGGTGCGGGCTCGTGGCGATGGCGGATTTTCACGCTGACACGCATTGGCTCGCGCAAATCTTCGACTGCGATCAGATTTGTCCGCTTCGTAAGCAGGGTGCGCGAGTACAAGTTCTCCTGCTCACCCACAATAACCTGGCGCGAGTCGCCCTTGATCTGGAGCACGTACAGCGGCGAGCCGGTCGCGACCCCTAGTCCCTTGCGCTGTCCGACGGTGAAGTTGTGAATGCCGGCGTGCTCGCCGATCACTCGGCCATCGGTGGTAACTAACTCTCCGGCGGTGTCTGGAAGTGAATCGCCTTGCTCCGCGAGATATGCATCGAGAAACTTCTTGTAGTCTCCGCCGGGGACAAAACAAATCTCCTGGGAGTCCGGCTTCTCAGCCAATGCGAGGCCGTGCTTCCGCGCGAGCTCACGAACCTCCGGCTTCGTCATGCCGCCGAGAGGAAACAAAGTGCGACTAAGCTGCTCCTGCGTGAGGCCGAAAAGGAAATACGTCTGGTCCTTCGAATGATCAGTCGGGCGCTTCAGCAGCCACCGATCGCTTGCGTCATCGAACTCAACGCGGGCGTAGTGGCCGGTTGCGACAGCATCTGCGCCGATCTGCTGCGCGACTGTGAGCAACTGGTCGAACTTCAAGTGATTGTTGCAGAGGCTGCACGGAATCGGCGTGCGTCCTGAGAGATACTCCTCGACAAAAGGGCGGACCACGTCGCGCTCAAACCGGTCCTCGTGATTGACAACGTAGTAAGGAATTCCGATGGTCTCGGCGACACGGCGAGCATCGTACACGTCATCAAGAGAGCAACAGCGTCCCTGAACAGACTCCGGCATGCCCTCGCGGCCCGCGAGCCGGCGCTGGTTCCAGAGCTGCATGGTGAGGCCAACAACGTTGTAGCCTTCTGCACGCAGCATGGCCGCAACGGTCGAGGAATCGACTCCTCCCGACATGGCTACGGCAATAGTTCTGAAATTCGGCATTCAGCACTCAGCGGGGCGGTAGTGAATGGCCACCCTGCATCAACCTCGCTCCAAAGCGCTTCGGACGACGAGCAGATGTTCGCTGCCTGCATCAATTGTACCGATTGCCGCGCCATTCTTGCCGGGAACGATATGAATCGAAGTTTCTATCCCGGGACCAACAAACCGGCCGAGCGGGAAAGCGGGGTGGCATTTTCTTGTGCGTGCCCGAAACGGCGTCCTTCTTCTTCAGCGGAGGAGAACGTCAGTGTGAACCCGAACGAGACGTACCTGCATCTACTACTCACTATTCGCGGAGTCCCAATGTCAACCTGGCCCATCCCCAGCGCTCTCGATGCCGGAAGTCAAACTTTTCCGGTGTTGACCCACGCACAAATCGACCGCCTTCGCTCATGCGGAACAATCAGGAAAGTTGCTGCGCAAGACATTCTGTTCAAACCTGGTGACACGGACGTGCCGTTTTTCGTCGTCCTGTCTGGGCGAATGGAGATCATGCAGCCTGCAACTGACGGTGAACGGATGATCACTACGCATGACGCAGGCGCGTTTACCGGCGAGCTCAGCATGATCTCAGGCCAGCGCTGCATGGTAATCGGGCGCGTTACTGAACCGGGTGAGTTCCTGGAGGTGAGTGCAGACGACTTGCGATCGCTGATTGCGCGCGATGCCGAGTTGAGCGAAGTTATCATGCGCGCTTTCATCCTGCGCAGGCTGGCATTGATCACGCAGAATCTGGGGAATGTGATCCTGCTCGGCTCACGGCATTCGGCCGCGACGCTGCGAATCCGTGAGTTCCTGGGGCGCAATGCGTATCCGTACACATTTGTTGATCTCGACAAAGACAAAACATCGCAGGAGCTACTGGACCGGTTCAACGTTAAAGTCGAAGACGTGCCGGTGCTCATCTGCAACGGACAGACCGTGCTGCGCAGCCCGTCAATTCAAGCGCTGGCGGAATGTCTTGGCCTGAATGCGAACATCGACGGCTCTGAGGTCCGTGACCTGATCATCGTAGGCGCAGGCCCGTCGGGATTGGCAGCGGCGGTTTATGCAGCGTCGGAAGGACTGAATGCGTTGATTGTTGAAACCGACGCGCCCGGTGGGCAGGCAGGTTCGAGTTCGAAGATTGAAAACTACCTGGGATTTCCGACGGGAGTCTCTGGTCAGGAGCTGGCCTCGCGAGCGCTGACGCAAGCGCAGAAATTCGGCGCAAAGATGATGGTGGCGCACAGCATCACAAAGCTCGATTGCGACCGGCGCCCGTACAAGGTTGAGCTCGATGACGGCAGCAAGCTTTCGGCTCGGGCCATCGTGATCGCAACCGGCGCCCAGTACAACAAACCGCCCATCTCGAATCTAAAAAAATTCGAGGGACTCGGTGTTTATTACGGCGCGACGTACATTGAATCCCAACTTTGCGGCGACGAAGACGTGATCGTGGTAGGTGGAGGAAATTCCGCAGGGCAGGCGGCGGTGTTCTTATCGCAGACTGCCAGCAAGGTTTACATGCTCGTGCGTTCGGAAAATCTAGCGGACACAATGTCGCGCTACCTGATTCAGCGGATCACAGAAAACCCCAGGATTGAGTTGCACTTTAATACCGAGATCGTGAGCCTCGATGGCGACAAACAGCTTGAATGCGTAGGGTGGAAAGATAAATCCACCGGGCAGACTTCTGTGCATGAGATCCGGCACGTTTTCATTATGGCCGGGGCGTCCCCTCGGACAGAGTGGCTGCAGGGCTGCGTCGCGATGGATGAAAAAGGTTTCATTCTGACGGGCAGAGACCTCGACGCCTTCCTCGGCGTTAATGGCGGAAAGGCGTGGCCGCTACGGAGGCCGCCGCAGATGCTCGAGACGAGCCTGCCCGGAGTCTTCGCGGTCGGAGATGTTCGGTCGGGGAATGTGAAGCGTGTTGCGTCTGCGGTGGGTGAAGGAGCGATCTCAGTGCACTTGGTGCATCGCACCCTGGCCGAATTGTGAGTGGCTAAAGTTTTACTTTAATAAGCTGTCGCTAGGAGAAGGATATGGCCCAATGCAGGCATCTCAACCAAATTCGAATTACCAGCACTGACAAGCACGTCTGCGAAGAATGCGTGAAGATGGGCGACCGCTGGGTGCATCTACGGATGTGCCTGGAGTGCGGGAATATCGGTTGCTGCGACTCGTCGAAGAACAAGCACGCGACCAAGCACTTTCATCAATCCAAGCACCCGCTCATGCGGTCCATCGAACCGGGCGAAGAGTGGGTGTGGTGCTACGTGGATGAGCTTGCGCCCGGCGAAGTGCGTGGCGGCAAGTTCGTCGCTGCGTAGGGTACACGGCAAATCTCCCGAACGCGCCTTAAAGTAAAACTTCAGCAGTTTTCTACAGCATCCACCCTACAGCCGAGAAGCCGCTTTCATGTTACGAATAATTCAGGCTGAATAGATCCCCCACTGGCCCAGTGAGAGGGGGCTACGAAGCTTAGGATTCGCGCGCCTGTTTCGCCGAACTCCGACGTTTTCGCCTTCGACTCTGAGCGAACTGCCACTTCGTTGTGATACGCACAGTGACAAAGCAAGCAGGCCTCATGGTGTGGCCGGGAAAGCCGTATCCACTGGGAGCAACGTGGGACGGTGAAGGGGTAAACTTCGCGCTTTTTTCAGAGCGGGCGGAGAAGGTCGAGTTGTGCCTGTTTGATCCTTCCGGACGTCGCGAAATTCATCGCATCATGATGCCCGAGTACACCGACCAGGTGTGGCATTGTTATTTGCCCGAGGCGCGTCCCGGTTTTGTGTATGGATATCGAGTTCACGGGCCTTACGATCCTGGCCGGGGACTTCGATTCAACCGCAGCAAGCTGCTGCTCGATCCCTATGCACGACAAATTCTGAACGGAATGAAGTGGCACGATTCGCACTTCGGCTACAAGATCGGGCACAAGAATGAGGACCTCTCGATCGATCGCCGCGACAGCGCTCCTGGAATGCTGAAGGGGATGGTGGTCGACCCAGCGTTCACCTGGGGAGCAGATGCCTCGCCGCGAACTCCATGGCACCGTACGGTGATTTTCGAAACCCACGTGCGGGGTTTCACCATGCTGCATCCGGATGTACCGCCGCTCTTGCGTGGAACGTATGCGGGACTTGCAACCGCTCCGGTCATCGACTATCTGAAGCGGCTCGGAATCACTGCGGTTGAGTTGTTGCCTGTGCACACGTTCGTCGACGATCGGCAGTTAATCGAACGCGGCCTGCGAAATTACTGGGGGTATAACTCCATCGGCTTTTTCGCGCCCGAGCCACGGTATTGCGCGGGCGACAGCATCAATGAATTCAAAACCATGGTCAAAGGGCTGCACTCGGCAGGGATTGAAGTGATCCTTGATGTTGTCTACAACCACACAGCCGAGGGCAACCAGTTGGGGCCGACACTCTCTTTCCGTGGAATCGACAACCCCTCGTACTACAGGCTTGTTCCAGACGATCCACGCTACTACATGGACTACACCGGTACCGGCAATACGCTGAACATGCGGCATCCGCGCGTGCTGCAGCTCATCATGGACAGCCTGCGGTATTGGGTGCTGGAGATGCATGTCGATGGTTTCCGCTTTGATCTGGCGGCGACACTTGCGCGCGAACTACATGAGGTGGATCGCCTGGGTGCGTTTCTCGACATCATTCATCAGGACCCCGTCCTCTCGCAGGTGAAGTTGATTGCTGAGCCGTGGGACCTTGGCGAAGGGGGATATCAGGTCGGCAAGTTTCCCGTTGGCTGGGCGGAGTGGAACGACAAGTATCGCGATGCGGTGCGCTCTTACTGGAAGGGCGATGGCGGGCTGATCGGCGAACTCGCGTACCGGATTACGGGATCGAGCGACTTGTATGCGCGCAGCGGACGCAAACCATACGCCAGCATAAATTTCGTGACTGCACACGATGGCTTCACGCTGCAGGACCTGGTCAGCTACAGCTCCAAGCACAACGAAGCGAACGGTGAGGAGAATCGCGACGGCACGGACAACAATCGCAGTTGGAATTGCGGCGCCGAAGGGCCGACGGATGATCCGGAGATCAATCAGATTCGCGCGCGGCAGAAGCGGAACTTTATAGCGACTTTGCTGCTATCGCAAGGCGTTCCCATGATCCTGGCGGGAGATGCAATCGGCCACACACAAAACGGCAACAACAATGCGTATTGTCAGGACAACGAGACGAGTTGGATCAATTGGGACCCGAGGTATATCGACGACGAGTTTCTGGGATTTGTGCAGCGGCTAATCGCGTTGCGGAAAGACCATCCTGTGTTTCGCCGCCGGAATTTTTTCCAAGGTCGAAACATCCGCGGCGCCGGAATCAAGGACATTATGTGGCTCAAGCCCGACGGCAACGAAATGACTGAGCAGGAGTGGAACCAGGAGTTTGCGCGATGTCTCGGCGTGATTTTGTCAGGCGAAGCTGTCGATGAGGTAGATGAACGAGGCGAACGCGTACGGGATGACAATTTTCTTCTGCTCATGAACGCACATCATGAGGAAATTCCATTCGTACTTTCGACTCTTCCCTCGGAAGCCGGATGGTTCGTGCTGCTCGATACGTCTTGCCAAACTTCGCGCGATGCCAGCACGTTTTATCCTGGCGGAGAGTCCTATCCGTTGCAGGCCCGGTCATTGGCTTTGCTGGTTGAGCGCGCACCCAACCAACTGCGCGGCACCGAGCGGAGGCGAACTCCGGCCGCATGAGACGTAAGCACGAAATGCCATTCGGCGCCGAACTGCGCGGAGATGGCACGGTAAGATTCCGGCTGTTCGCGCCAAACTGCTCTTCGGTTTCGCTCCAAGTCAGCGGCCGAGAACCGCAGCAAATGTCACCACTCGAAGCGGGATGGCATGAACTCGTAACCGAGGCGACCGCGGGAACACAATATCAGTTCAAGGTTGAAAACAACCTGCTCGTTCCGGATCCCGCATCGCGATTTCAACCCTCTGGCGTACATGGGGTCAGTGAAGTCATCGATCCGAAAGCATATGAGTGGAACGACTCAGGCTGGCGCGGCCGGCCCTGGAACGAAGCGGTTTTATACGAACTGCACGTTGGAACGTTCTCTCCGGAAGGAACATACGCCGATGCCGAAAAAAAGCTGGAGTATCTCGCTGACCTTGGCGTGACTGCGGTCGAGTTGATGCCTTTGGCCAGCTTTCCGGGGCGACGAAACTGGGGATATGACGGGGTGCTTCCCTACGCTCCCAGCGCAAATTACGGACGACCTGACGATCTGAAGTATTTCATCGACGCCGCGCACGCGAAACATCTGATGGTGTTTCTGGATGTCGTTTACAACCACTTCGGGCCGGAAGGAAATTATCTGGGTGCGTACGCGCCGCAGTTCTTCACCGATCGCCATCAAACACCGTGGGGGAGGGCCATTAACTTCGATGGCCCGTGCAGCCGCACCGTTCGCGACTTCTTCATCAACAATGCGCTGTATTGGTTGGAGGAATATCACTTCGACGGACTGCGATTCGACGCGGTACATGCCATTGCTGACGACTCCCAGCCGGACATTCTCACGGAAATAGCGGATACAGTTCGCAACACGCTCGGTGCTGATCGGCATGTTCACCTCGTGCTCGAGAACGAAAGGAACGCGGCACGTTACTTACGTCGCGAGGGAGACGGCTGCGCACGCTGGTACAACGCGCAGTGGGACGACGATATTCACCATGCTACGCATGTTCTGGTGACTGGCGAGACAGATGGGTACTACGCCGATTATGCAAGGAATCCCGCCTGGCATTTTGGGAGATGCATGGCGGAAGGATTCAGCTACCAGGGTGATGCGTCCGAATTCCGTAATGGCGAACGACGCGGAGAGCCCAGCCGCGACCTGCCTCCGACAGCCTTCGTTTCGTTCTTGCAAAATCATGACCAGATAGGAAACCGTGCCTTCGGGGAAAGAATCGTAGAACTCGCGAATCGTGCTCGGGGAGACTCGCGTGCGGTCAAAGTAGCCATGACTGCGCTGCTGCTTGCGCCCTCGCCACCACTGTTGTTCATGGGCGAGGAATTTGCGGCGGCGTCTCCATTCTTGTTTTTCTGTGATTTTGGGCCAGAGCTTGCGGCGAAAGTCACAGAAGGACGGCGGTCTGAATTTTCCAGGTTCGAGCAGTTCAACTCGCCGCAGGCGCTGGCCAAGATTCCCGATCCAAATAGTGAGGAGACATTCTTCAAATCGAAATTGGATTGGGACTCGGTTGCGAAAGCGCCTCATTGCGATTGGCTGACGTTCTACCGTGAGGTACTAACGTGTCGCCACGAGAAGATCGTTCCGCTCATCAAAGCAGCGGTTCCGGGAGCAGCGCGATTTACAGTGATCAGTCCCGGCGCCGTGGACGTTTTGTGGCCACTCGCGGACGGCCGGAGCTTGCGCCTGATTGCGAACCTCGGGCTCGATGCGGTAATGGTAGAAATTCAGCCAGAAGAGGAGCTGATCTATACGACGCTTAAGAACTGTGACTCAGCATGGAAGGAAATGCCTTCGCTCGCTGCGGCATGGTTCCTGAATGCATGAATCCACGCTCAATACCGCTTTCCACATATCGGCTGCAATTCAACAGCAGCTTTACCTTTGCTCAAGCGGCAGAACTTGTCCCTTATCTCGCTGCGTTGGGAATTTCGCACTGCTATGCCTCACCATATCTGCGTGCGCGGCCCGGAAGCATGCATGGCTACGACATCATCGATCACCAGCATTTAAATCCAGAAATCGGTACGCCCGAAGACTACGAGCGTTTTGTGGCCGTCCTGCATGAGCATGGCATGGGGCAGATCCTCGACGTGGTTCCCAATCACATGGGCATCATGGGCGCGGACAACGCCTGGTGGCTCGAGGTGCTCGAGAACGGCGAAGCTTCGACTTACGCGGAATTTTTCGATATCGACTGGTATCCGCTAAAAGACGAACTGCAGGGCAAGGTGCTGGTCCCGGTGCTGGGTGATCAGTATGGGACAGTGCTGGAGCGCGGTGAACTGAAGCTGACGTTCGATCGCGAAAGGGGCGAGTTCAGCATTTGTTATTTCCAACATCGGTTCCCGGTGAATCCACGAGAGTATCCGCGGATCCTGGCTTTTGGTATTAACGAACTACAGCAGAAGCTCGGGGCGGACAACGAAAACCTGCTCGAATTACAGAGCCTGATCTCTGCTTTCAATCATTTGCCGGGGCGCGAGGAAGCTGCGCCGGAAAAACGTGCCGAGAGATTGCGCGACAAGGAAATTCACAAGCGGCGATTGGCGAACTTGTGCGCACGCTCAGCAGATATAACTGAATTTCTCGGGAAAAATGTAGCCAGGATCAATGGTGATCCGAACGATACTGCATCGTTCGACGCCCTTCACGAATTGATCAAGGCGCAGGCATATCGGCTTGCTTACTGGCGGGTGGCCGCGGACGACATCAACTACCGCCGCTTTTTTGATGTGAACGACCTAGGCGCCTTGAGGCAGGAAAACGAAACCGTCTTTCGGCAGACGCATGAGTTCGTGCTGCAACTCTTGCGAGAAGGAAAACTGGACGGGCTGCGCATTGACCATCCCGACGGACTTTACAATCCAAAACAATACTTCGAGCAACTACAGGGCACACCGGAAAATTCGGAGAGAAAGCCATTTTACGTGGTTGCGGAAAAAATCCTGACCGGAACAGAGCAGATTCCTGAAGACTGGCCGATCCAGGGAACCACGGGCTACAACTTTTCCAATCTGGTCAACGGACTCTTTGTTGATCCGGACAGCAAGCGGAAGCTCGATCGCGTCTACCGAATTTTTATTGGCCGGTACACGGACTTCAAACAGCTCGTTTACGAATGCAAGAAGCTGGTCATGGATCGGGCGCTGAACAGTGAACTGAACGTGCTTGCGAATCACCTGAGCCGCATCGCGCTTGCCGACCGCCACACCTGCGACTTCACGTTGAAAAGTTTGCGTGACGCGCTTGAGGAGATTGTCGCCTGCTTTCCGGTTTATCGGACGTACGTAACCGAGCAGGGTCTTTCAGAAAGTGACCGTGCCTATATCAACGAGGCGGTTGATTGTGCGAAATGGAAAAGTACCGCCGCCGAGCTTTCCGTCTTTGACTTCATCCGCGAAGTTCTGCTCACTTCTCGCGCTGCGGGGCACCCCGACTACTACCAGCGCTCGGTCATTCACTTTGCTATGCGCTTTCAGCAGTACACCAGCGCGCTGATGGCAAAGGGCCTCGAGGACACAAGCTTTTATCGGTACAACCGGCTGGTGTCGCTTAACGATGTGGGCGGCGATCCCTCACGAGTTGGAGTGACCCCGGATGAATTTCACAAAGAGATACTCGACCGATCGCGACGCTGCCCACACGAAATGCTTGCTACTTCGACACACGACTCCAAGCGGTCGGAGGATGTGCGGGCGCGGATCAACGTACTCTCAGAGATACCGCGAGAATGGCACCGGCGTGTTCGGACCTGGCGCGAGATCAACAAGAACAAGAAGCGCGAGTGTGACGGAGCTGAGGCGCCGACCGCGAATGATGAATATCTTCTTTACCAAACTCTTATTGGCGCATGGCCGTTCGGCGAAGATGAGCCGGCTCCCGGGTTCCGCGAACGAATTCGCGACTACATGCTGAAGGCACTGCGGGAGGCGAAGGAGAAGACAAGCTGGTCGAACCAGAACAAAGCGTACGAGGATGCAGTCACGGATTTCGCGCATTCCGTCTTTGAGTCGCAGGAATTTCGTAAGGACTTTCTGCCATTCCAACGTACCGTCGCACAATTCGGAGTTTTGAACAGCCTGGCGCAGACGGTACTCAAGCTCACCGTCCCGGGAGTGCCGGATATCTACCAGGGAAATGAACTTTGGGAATTTGCGCTGGTCGATCCCGACAACCGGCGCGCCGTGGATTACGAAGCTCGGCGTGTAATGCTGGAGGAACTGCGGAAGATGGATGCTTGCACGAACTGTGCGGGTGTGCAGGATTTGAGCGCCAACATGCTTGACGGTCGCATCAAGCTGTTCGTGACATGGAAGGCGCTGAATTTTCGCAAGCAGAATGCCGACTTATTTCAGGGTGGCGGATATATGCCGATTAACGCGTCTGGCGAACATGCAAGACACGTCGCCGCATTCGCGCGAAGAAATGGACCTGAATCCGTCATAGTGGTTGTGCCGCGGCTTTGCGCACAGTTGCTGAAAGGCGAGCAGCGTCTGCCTGTTGGCGAGCAAGTTTGGCGAGATACGAAAATTGAGATCCCGCCAGAATATTCGCGGTTGCGAAACCTGTTCACTGGTGAGTTGATTTCGCGCGCAGGCGAAACAAACGGCTGGCTCGCGGGCCAGGTATTCCAACAATTTCCTGTCGTCTTGTTGGTTCCGGAAAACTCTCGCAAGTGACTCGGCCGCGATCAGAAGTTATTTCTTCAGGAACCCTTCTAACTCCAGCCAGTCGCCAAATCTGTCCACCCAGCTATCAGTCGGCAAGCCATGTTTCCGAACCCCGAAGCCGTGCCCACCTTTGGCGTACATGTGCAGCTCGGCTGATTTCTTGGCGGCAGTCCACTTCTGATAAAGCGCGACGCTGTCCGGCGCGAGGCCAAGATTGTCGTCCGTGGCTGCAGCAATAAAAATCGGAGGAGCATCGGTGGGAACAGCGTCCTTCAACATGCCCGCCGCCGGATAGATGGGAGCAGCAAAAGCGGGACGTCCGTCTGGAGCATAACGAAGCGCAACGGCCGTGGTCACTGTGCCACCAGCCGAAAATCCAACGATGCCGACTCGGTCAGGCGAAACGCCCCACTCAGATGCGTGTTGCCGCACATACGCCACCGCAGCCAATCCATCGGCAATCGAAAGCGGGATTATTGGATTGATAAGCTGATGGAATTTCGGCGGGTCAGAAAATAGTGCAGTAAATTCCTGAGTAGCATCGTCTCCCGTGTGAGCGATGCGGTACTTCAGCACAAACGACGTGACGCCGTGTTCGGCCAGCCACTTCGCGAGCCCGGTCCCTTCGCTCTCAATAGAAAGCGCCATGAATCCGCCGCCCGGACAGATTACGGCCGCAGTGCCATTGCTGGTTCCCTGCGCCGGTTTGAACACCAGCAAGGTAGGCTTGGTCACATTTGTGACCACTTCGGTGTTCCAGAGTTTCGAAAAGTATTCTTTCTCGGGATAGTCGGCAGGTGGCGCTCCCGGCGGTGGTCCCGAGTAAAGCGGAATTACATCCTGTGGAAATGCTGTGGCGGCAAGGAGCGCAACAAAAATGACGATTTGAACAAGCCGATTTTTCATGGCCGCATAGTGTAGCAGAGCCGATATCATGACTTTCCCACCGAACCTGTTTAGCCTGCTGTTTACTGTTCCAAATTCTGCAATTGTCGAGTTGGGCGCGGTTTGCGATAATCGTCTGGCTCTGGTTTAGATTCGGCTTGGGTGCAGAACTGTACCCGGACAGCAGTGTCCGGGCCACACGTGCTGTGCCGCCTATGAAGTTTGTTGCCCGGTTCTTTAATCCGACGAACAACCGCCGGCTGAATGAGCTGCTGGGGTTCCTTTTGTGCGTCTCTGCGCTCCTTCTTTTCCTCGCGCTGGCCTCGTACTCGCCCTTAGACCCATCGTTCAACAGCGCCTCGGTGCTGACGCGCGCCCACAACGCACGCAACTGGATCGGGATCGTCGGCGCATATAGTGCAGACCTGCTGCTGCAATTCTTCGGAGTCGCCGCGTTTCTGCTGCCTCTGTTCGCCGCCGGGATGGGCATTCGCTGGTTCCATTCGCGCAAAGTCGTTTCGCCGATAGCGAAATTGCTCGGCGGACTTTGGCTTCTGATGTTCGTGCCTGCGCTGCTCGCATTGCTTCCGGGGCCGGTCCGTTGGCTAGGCGCGGTTCCTGTTGAAGGCCTGCTCGGCAGAATTCTCGGCGACACGCTCATTCACTATCTCAATCTGGCCGGCGCGTACATTGTCGCGACCAGCATGCTTGCCGTTGCACTTTACTTCTGCACGGCGTTCTCTTTCTCGCAGGCGAGAGTTTGGGCGACAACGCGATTCTCCTTCGTAGTTGCGCTTCGTGATCGCTGGAAAGATTGGAAGGAAGCACGCGTCCGGCAGAAACTTCAGAAGGAACTGGAAAAACGGCGCGCCGCGAAACCGACAATTCAGGCCCAGGCGTTTCCGGCGCGGGTTGTGCCGCCGCGCCCGATTGAACAACCAAGGGTTGAGCCGAGGCGGACAGGAATTGAGAGGTTTGCGGAGGAACAGGAAACACATCCAGCATCGGCTGAAAACCTCGCAGACAAGAATGTCGGTGCCACACAACCTGAATCGATCGAAGTCACGCAACGCGAAGACAGCGGGGCGAAGCAGAAAACCACAATGCCTCGGATGGCAGGCGGCTACAAGTTGCCGCCGAGCAGCCTTCTGCACCGCGCCGATGAACAGCAGGCGGTAGATGCCGATGAATTGAAGCTGCTTGCACAGGTGCTCACTGACAAATACGCCGAGTTCGATGTCCACGGGCAGATCACACAGATAAACCCCGGCCCGGTGGTCACGACGTTTGAGTTCAAGCCCGAAGCTGGAATCAAGTACAGCCGCATAACTGGCCTGACCGACGATTTGTGCCTCGCGCTGAAAGCCGAGAGCATTCTCATCGAGCGCATGGCTGGCAAGAGCACGGTCGGAATTCAGGTCCCAAACCGTGAGCGCGAGATCATCTGGTTACGCGAGAACATTGAGTCGCCGGAGTTCATCGGTTCAAAATCGAAACTTACACTGGCACTCGGCAAGGATATTAACGGCCGGATTGTCACCGCCGAATTATCTGGCATGCCGCACCTGCTGATCGCAGGTTCTACCGGTGCCGGCAAGAGCGTTGCGATCAACGCGATGATCATGTCGATTCTGTACAAAGCAACGCCCGATCAGGTGAGGTTGATCCTAGTCGATCCGAAGCGGCTGGAACTCGGGAACTACGAAGGCGTGCCGCACCTGTATACGCCGATCATCACCGAACCGAAGCTGGCCGCGAATGCGCTGCGCAATGCGGTGCGCGAGATGGAGCGACGGCTGAAGCTGCTGGCTGAAAAAGGCGTGCGCAACCTCGAACAGTACAATCGTCTGTTCGATGACGCCGACACACCTAGCTTGTTCGGGGATTCCGGTGAAGAACGACCCATTCCCTACATCGTGATCATCATCGACGAATTAGCCGACCTGATGATGCTCGACGGCGGCAACGTCGAAGAATCGATCACGCGACTGGCACAGATGGCGCGCGCTGTCGGCATCCATCTCGTGCTGGCGACGCAACGGCCTTCGGTGGATGTGATCACGGGATTAATCAAGGCGAACTTCCCGGCGCGCATTTCGTTCCGCGTGGCGACCAAAGTCGACTCTCGCACAATTCTCGACGCAAACGGCGCTGAGGCACTGCTTGGCCGTGGCGACATGCTGTATTTGCCTTCGGGTTCAGCAAGGTTGCACCGCTTGCACGCTCCGTTCGTCACGGAAAAGGAAATTGCGGCAGTCGTCGAATTCTGGCGCGCACAAGGCACGGCGGAATACGATCAGAAATTCCTTGAAGCTCCCAAGGAAGAGCGGGAAAAGCTTGCGGCCGGGTCAGCCGAAGATGGTGAGAGCGGGGATGAAAATGACCCGCTGTTCGAGGATGCTGTTCGCCTCGTGCTCGAATTCGGCAAAGCATCCACTTCCCTGCTGCAGCGGCGATTGCGAATTGGCTACGGCCGCGCCGCGCACCTTATTGATCTGATGGAACGAGATGGAATCGTCGGCGCCGCAGATGGCCCCAAGCCCCGCGAGGTGCTGAAACGCCCGGAGTGGATTACCGAAGTAGAAGAGTCGATGCGGTAATCTCACGTCGCTTGCGACGGCAGCTTCAGCCACTTGCGCTGATACGCAAATGAAATCGCGAGCAAAAGCACCCCCAATACAATAAAGCTCATGATGCGGTAGATGCGATCGAGCTGGGACGTGTCATAGACGAAAACTTTAACGCTGGTCATCGCGATCAGCACCAGCGCCTGCCATCGCACGAATGCAGAAGATCGCCAGAAGCCAATCGCCATAAGCACTCCGCCATATGCCATCCAGAGGGCGGAATAGGTGAAATCGCGGGCGATTGACAATGCTCGCCGGCGAAGAAAGCTCGCCGGTCCAAACGCATTTTCGGGCCTGCCTGGCATCTGTTGAGCGTAGTAGTCCGAAACCTCCAGCGTGAGCGCGCGTAAGGCGAGCACATTCAGAACGACAATTGCGATTGCGGCGATCATCCTCCAGTTGTCATCGTCGCGGCGGCCGCATTCGTAGGCAGTGAAACCGAGCACCGCGATAGCAACACAGTAATCGGCCATTCGCGTATTAAAGATAAGTTGTGAAGGCGCGAAGCTATCCCAGAAGACGAGCCGGAATATGCCCAGGCCGAGCGCGAGAACTGCAAAGCTGTTCAGCACTTCGGATTTCAGCCGGCCGCCGACCCACAGCAGCGCCGCCGCCTCAACCAGCCAGCCAATCGTAATCGCGTGTGCTTCCAAACGAATAGGAATCGCGACGGTGATCAGCCCGATGGCGAGTGCAAGGTGAACCAGACGCAAGCTGTTCTCGGCCTCGAGATCCGGCCCCGCAATTTGAACCCGGATGAGCAGTAGGTAGAGTGCGGCAAGCAGCAGCGAGAACCAGGCCATCTCGTCAGTACTGACGTTCCGCAGCATTACATAGGCTTGCAGGAAATAGGTGACTCCATTCGCGAGCGCAATCGCGACGGGAATGGCGTTGCCGGAACTTTTCCTGAGAATCAAAAGCGGGGCGGCAGCAAACATCACGAAAAATACGGTTGCGAAAATCAGCGTCGGTGCAAGCTGCGTCTGGTCGTAGAACTCGTTGTACCAGGAAATGTACAGGACAAGCGTGCTGATGAAGCCGAGCACTGAAGTGAACCGCCATGATTTCGCGAATGTGAGCGCCAGGATCGCGAGATCAAGCAGGGCCAGGTACGAAAAGAGAACAATTTCGCGGTTCTCTCCGGTCGAAAGCAGCACCGGCGTAGCGAAACCGCCAGCGATGGCGAAGACGGCGAGGATTTCCGTATCCTGCACCACGGCCATCGCGCACGTAAGCGCCGTGACCACAACCATGAACGCGAACACCACAGCAGAAGGCAGCAGGTGATAAACCTGGAACGACGCCCATAGCGAAAGATAAAGGATGCCGATACCGAGAGCTTTCAGCGAATAGGAAAAAATCTCGTAGTCGCGTTTGCGGAAGTATTCGCTCCACAGCACCACGGCAATACCGGACACCAGGCCAATAATCACCCGGCCAGCCGGGCCGATCCAATTGTTCTCGAATGCGTAATTGAGAAAAAATGAGACCCCAACCAGGACGGCTGCAATTCCGATGCGGTTGAGCCAGTGGGAGCCGATCACCGATTCGAGATCGTCAGGCGATTTTCGCGCAACCGGCGGCGCAGGTACCCGAGGCGGAATTCTTACAACGGGCGGCGGCGCTGCCTGTGCAGGGGCTTCAACAACGCGTGTGGCCAGGATTTCGGGTTGTTTCTCTGACGAGTGGACGGGCGACTGCTTCCCTTCGACAGCTTCTTCCAGGCGATAAACGCGCGCCGTCAACTCACGAATTTGTTCCAGCAACTGCTCAAATTGCTCGCGAGAGATTTCCATAGTGGTGCAAGAGACCAACCGCTACATCTGTTCCGTAAGATTCTACTGTGCCCGTCTAGCCCTTCGAGGGCCGCGAAACTTTCTCGCATTTGAAACCAGGACATCTACACCGCATGCAAACACCTTGCGCACATGGGATTCATCTTCGTCAATGTTGCGAGTCAACACGTGCATTACGGCCCCGTGGGCCAGACAAAAAAGAACCAATCCCAAATCTTCGTAGTCCTCAGGCGCGCCTCCCAGCCACTCAGCGCTCCGTTGCAGCAAGAGGTTGAGGTTCGGCCTCTCTTTTCTTACCCGCGCCAATAGGCCTGACATTAGCAATTGGTACTCACGCGGACGGCTGAACGCAAAATCCAGATAACACTCTGCGAATTCGCGCAGCGACCGACACGGTTCAAGCGTCTTGAACAGGTCCTGCTGATAGGACTCAACGAGCGCTCGCAACAACTCGTCACGATTGCGAAAACGCCGATATACCGCGGGCGTGTTACTTCCTGCCGCCTGGGCGACCGCACGCATCGTGAGGGCCCTTTCTCCGTTTTTGTGCCACAGCTTTCGGGCAGCATCGAGTATTCGGTTCTCCAATAGGGGATCGCTGTGAGGAGGCATTTGTAAATCCTACTGCAAAAAGAATTATGTTGACAATGTTACGTTAACGTTGTTAACATTACCCAATAAGCCTGAAGCAAGCAGTCTGTCCGCGAAACATTGATGTGTAGCTGCGGTAAACCGCACGTTCTGCTTTCCCTGAGATTTTCTACGAAATAGTCCGGCACTCGAAAAGCAGATTCCTCACCGCTGAAGCGGTTCGGAATGACAAGGGCTGCAGGTTGTGCAAATACCCTAACGATGTCATTCCGAGGCGTCGCGCTTGCGCGACAACGAGGAATCTGCTGGTTCCAAAAGAAAAGCAGATTCCTCACTGCTGAAGCGGTTCGGAATGACATCTGCTTGAAATGTGCAAAGGAAACTAACGCCTTGTCACCGACGACTCGGGCGAGGGGAAGCACGAGGAATCTGCTGGTTCCCGGGCTGTATCTCACTGAAAGGTTGTTTAAATGCAAGATTCACCAACCGGGGAACACCCGCCTGCCTCTGGCGGCACGCGATCCAGGCACCGCCTGGTGCGCATTGAGCACACCGTCACCACAAAGGCCAAGCCAGAGTTGGCATGGCAAATATTCGTAGACTGGCGATACTGGAGCCGTATTTCCAATCGCTATGAGGCGATCGAATGGTATGGCAAGCCATGGATTCCGGGAAGCCGGCTAAGAGTAGAGCTCGTCAGGCCGATCAAGGCCGCCGTGGACCGCGTGATTACGAGCCGCGATCCGGGAAAAAGCCTGGGCTGGATAAATCACGTGATCGGCTACACCATGGAACAGTGGCTATTTTTTGAACCGATAACCGCAGGTGGAACCAAAGTTTCCACATGGCTGGAATTTACCGGACCTGGGGTCGAGATCGAGGGACGTTCAGTGCGGTCGATCATTGAGGAATATCTGCGTGAATGGTACGAAGCCTTTCGCCGCGAGTGCGATAAGGCGTTTAGTCACGGTGGCGTGATTTAAAAAAAGCGCGGCAGGCTCGCCGCGCTTTTCCGTTTCTGAGTTCAGGCAGTTTTTAGAAACGTATCGCCAGACCGGTGCAAATTCGCACATTCTTATTGTCGGTGACGTTATTGAAGCTGGTATGCATCCAATCAAATTGGATCGCGCGCCAGGCGATGATGCCGTGGCCGATGTCCACCCCGCCACCGAACATCATGTCGAAGCCGTTCGTGCCCGCCCCGCCGGCCGTAGCTCTTGCACCGCCAAGCAGAAAATGGGCGAACGGTTTGACCATTGGAATATGCGGTACTGAGACTTCGGGTCCGAAGGTGTAGGTGTAAAAGTTGAATCCTCTGGGGTACACAGCGCTGAAATCGGCGCGGATTCCGATCCAACTGTTGAACCCACCGGTGAAGGCCGCGTTCCATCCGCTTGCGTTCGGGCCGCCATCAAAGCGGGTGTACTGATAGCCGCCAAACAAGGTTGCGTTCGGCGCGGCGTGGGCACTGATCGCGACCATGATGACCACAAAACAAAAAATAAACTTACGCATCAATCGTCCTCGATAAGAAGTGAGCAAGGGCTACATATATCCTGCCAAGTACATGTTCAGATGATTGGCCGTTCAGCGCAATACTCAGATGGGCTGGACGTTTAGTAACTACTCTGGCTCGGTGCTTGGATCGGTTACGTGTTCGCCCATTTCCATGCCGTCGAAATAATTTCGTCGAGCGGGTATTTCGCCTGCCAATTCAGCAACTTTTTCGCAAGCGAGGGATCGGCGACCAGCTCAGGCGGATCCCCTGGGCGGCGAGGCCCAATGTGCGTCGGGACTTTGCGACCAGTGATCCGTTCCACGGCATCGACCACCTGCTTCACGGAATAACCCTGGCCAGTTCCGAGATTGATGGCGGCGGAGTCGCCCTTTGAGAGATATTCCAGTCCGGCAACGTGCGCATCGGCAAGATCGGTAACGTGAATGTAGTCGCGGATGCAGGTGCCGTCTGTTGTCGGATAGTCCTCCCCGAAAATTTCGAGCGCAGCACGTTTTCCTTGCACCGCTTCAAATATCAGCGGGATCAGGTGAGTTTCGGGCTGGTGCATTTCGCCGATGCCGCCGTTCTCGTCGGCTCCGGCGGCGTTGAAATACCGAAAGCTGACGTACTTCAGACCGTACGCGCGGCCGTAAGATTCAAGCGCGTATTCGAAAGCGAGCTTGGTTGCGCCGTAGGGATTGACGGGTTGGCGAGTATTGTCTTCAGTGATCGGGACGGTGACTTTATTTCCATACACCGCACAAGTCGAAGAAAAAATAAATTTCCGGATCCGAGAATCCATCACCGCATCGAGCAATGCCAGACCGGCGGTCACGTTGTTGTGAAAATACTTCCGCGGATTGGTTCCCGATTCGCCAACGTACGCGTGCGCGGCAAAGTGCATCACGGCGTCGCAGCGGGTAAGAATTTTGGCGACCTTCGCCGAATCGGCCATATCGCCGACGACGAATTCGAATCCCTCCGCCAGGGCTTTGTGACCAGTGGACAGATTGTCGTAAATGATGACGTCGTAACCCTTGCGCCTGAGCGCATGCGCAGCGTGGCTGCCGATGTATCCGGCTCCCCCAACGACCAGAACGGCCAAGTTCGCCTCCTTGGAACTCAGCTTCGATCATAATTGAGAATAGCCGGATGCGGATGTCTGCAACGACCGTTTGACCCTGCGCGCCGGCGTCAATACGTGTAGATCAGGTCGAACTGAAAGCGATTAAGCCAGGGCTCCTGCTGTCCAATGGTTGAGATGGTGCTCTTGCCAGCGACCGCAGCATTGTTCACAAATCCTCCCCAGTTGTTGTAAAGCGCAGCATTGTTCTCAAGAAATGTGTTCAACGTGCGACCGTACCACCAGGTGAAACTCGCAAGCGTGTTCGAGCGCACTTTCCAGTTCGCATAAACACGATTTTGCAGGATGTTGGTCGGCGCGCGCTGATCACTTTCGGCGATCGAGGCAAGCACGGAATCCTGCTCCTGGCGTAACCAGGCATATCCGAAGAGAAGGTCGTTCCTGCGGGTCGAACGGCCAACGCTGAAATCAGCTTCGTATGCTTTGTTCTGGCTGCCAAGATTTGTCAGCACGGGATTGCCAGTTGTAGCAGAGCGAGGATGCGCAGTTGCGTCAAGGTTCTGTTCATATTCCGCCAGCAGGTTGATCGGGAACCGCGCCACACCGGTGTTGATCTGGTTGTTGAGTATGAAATCCAGCAAATCGTAGCCAGAAACAAAGTGCGGTTTGCCCGCTGCATCCAGAAACGTGGCGTTGGTCATTCCATTCGCTGCAAAAACGCAGGGCGCGAATTTTGGCAAGTTGCCGACCGCCGAGCAACCCTGACCTTCACCGGGAACGGGAAAAGAACCAGCGGAAGTTGATCCAGTGGTCGTCGCGGCAACTGCGAACGCGCTCTGCTGCAGCAGAGCGTCGGGATTGTTCCAATGCTCGTTGAGTACCGATCCAGTCGCAGTCCACGGGCCTGCGTGCACGCGGGCTTGCGCCTGCGCACCTAGCACGTACGAGTCCGGCCCGGTGGAGCTTTCGTTGTAGAGAAGTTCGAGCGCCTGGACAGTGAAATTTTGGAGAAAGCCGTTGTGGTTGAAGGAAAATTTCTGGTTGAAACCTTCAGGGTTCACGTCTGGGTCACCGGTGACTGAAGTCCGCTGCCACTGATACGCAAATTTTCCAGCGGTGAGAGAAAGCCACGGATGAGCCACGGGATTGTAAGTTATGAAACCGCGATCGAGAGCGATGGTCTTGCGATCGAACACGTTAGTCAGAGTCTCGTTGCTGCTGGTTGGATCTCCGAGTGATCCCGTCGCGAGCGCAACGCCTCCGACGAAATCTTCATTGAGTTGGCCGTCAATTCCTAAGCGCACACGTACCCGGGCGCGGTTGCGGTCCTGAGTTCCGGGCTGCGTGAAATTCTCGCCACGAACGCGAATGTCGCCGGAAAAGCGAAAGCGCCCAAGAAGATTTTGGAACGCCTGCAGCCGGGTTTCATCCTGCTTTGCCTGAGTCTGAAGCGCGCTGGTCCCTTCAGTCGCGGATGATGCAGCCGTGTTTGCCTGGGCAGCCGTCTGCTGGGCTGCCATAGCTGTTTGTTGAGCCTGCGCGGCAGCAGCTTGTGTTTGTTGTGCGTCGCTTTCCAGTTTTGTAGCGCCCGCGTTCCGTTGCTGCAGCTCGTCAAGAACCTGGTGCAGTTCGTCCCGCAACTGCTGCACCTGCTGGTTCTGCGATTCAATCTGCTTCTGTTGCGCGAGCACGAGGTCACGCAAGGCCTGAACATCAATCTGGGCTGCTGGCTGGAATGCCGATTTCGGACGCTTCTTCTGCTCGGACGAAGCAGTTTGCGCCACTAGCGTTGCGCTCAGCGCAACTGCAATAACAAAGGCTTTCAAGCTGACGTTATAGGTCATCGCGAAAAATCTCCTGTAATCGCAGAAATCACTCAGAATGTAACGGTTCTTTTTAATAGCTGAGTTACGAGTCTTTTCAGGAACAACAACAAGGCTGATGGAAAGCGGTATTCATAGAATTTAAGCTGCTGAGGCGAGCCCCCATCGCCGTTGAAGGCGAGTTTCAATTGTCTTGAAGAAGAGGCCGTCAACAAGATATCCGAGAACGACGATCAAGATCATCACGGCGATGACCTGGCTCATGTCGTTCAGATCGCGTCCCATCATCAGAAGCTGTCCGAGACCAAGAGTCACGAAGATCATTTCGCCCGAGATTAACGACCGCCAGGCAAACGCCCATCCTTGCTTCAGTCCGGTCACTATGTAAGGCAGGCTCGCCGGGAGTGTGACGTGCCAGAACAGCCGCACCCCATGCGCGCCGAGATTCTTCCCTGCCATGCTGTAGATTTTTGGCAATTGTTTCCGGCCGGTTTCCATGCTGATAGTGACCGACAGCAATGAGCCCATAACAACGACGAACAGAATCGCCTTCTCTGTCAGGCCGAACCACAGGACTGCGACCGGCAACCAGCAGATGCTCGGCAGGCTCTGCAAGCTGACGAGCAGTCCGCCGACTGTGTCTTCGAGAAATTTGTTGCTGGCAACACCCAAGCCAAGAATTAAGCCGAGAACAACTGAAATACCGTATCCGATCAGCATTCGCCGCATACTCACGGCAATCGCGATCCAAAAACTGTGGTCGGCAAAACCAGCCCACAAGGTTTCGGCGACACCCGAGGGAGTTGGGAAAATGTACGGCGGCCAGACGCGAAGTTTCGCGAGTAGCGCCCATATTCCGATGAGCGCGGAGTAGAAAAGAAGGTATCTAGCGAGCCGCTTCAAGCCCGTACTCCTCCTCCAGGGATTTGTTAATTTCCTCGCGCAAATCATCGAGAATCTCGCGCGCGCTGCTGGCAACGTGCAAGTCTTCTAGATGACGCGGCCGCGGCAAATCAATCTTGTACTCGCGTTTCAACTGTCCAGGGCGAAACGTGAGCAGCACAATCCGGTCTCCGAGCCGCACAGCTTCACGAACATTGTGCGTAATGAAAATAATGGTGCTCCGCGTCTCGCACCAGATGCGCTCGAGTTCGTCGTGCAGCAGGTCTCGAGTCTGCGCATCGAGTGCGGCGAAGGGCTCGTCCATAAGCAGAATCTCAGGCTCTGTAGTGAGCGCACGCGCCAAGGCAACACGCTGCCGCATTCCCCCGGAAAGCTGATGCGTGTAGCTGTCCTCGAACTGCTGCAGGTGCACCAGCCGCAAGTACTCGCGAACTTTAGCTTCCCTTGCGGATTTCGAAACGCCGGCCATCTTCATGCCGAACGCGACGTTCTGCCCAACCGTGAGCCACGGAAAAAGACCAAGCTCCTGAAAAATGAGAATCCGGTCTGTCCCCGGCCCTTTTACCGGCGCGTTCTCGACCAATATCTCGCCGGAGTTTTGCTGCTGGAGTCCCGCGATCAGATGCAACAGCGTGGATTTTCCGCAACCAGATGGCCCGACGATACAGAGAAATTCGCCCGCCTGAACTTGCAGATTGATGTTATTCAGCGCAGTCAGGCGCTTGCCCGAGTTGGTCGCGTACGCCACCGAAACATCGTGCAAAGACAGTTTTGGCCTTGTGGGCCGGCTCAGCACCCGCTCTGAATCGACGTCCTCGCGCGGAACAGGCCGCCGCCCGATGTGGCGCTCAAGGACGCCGGCTTCCGGCCTTCGTAGAGAAAGGGTCATTGAATACGCGTCTTTCCCTGTGCAGTCAGGACTTGATTCAAAATCGTGAGGTCATACAATTTTGAGAGATCAGGCATCTGGCGGCCAAGAAATCCCGCGTCGAAAGCGAGCTGCGCGGCATGGAGCAACGGCCCGCGGAGTGGATCGTACGTAACTTCAAAGTGGCTGTAGGCGGCATCGAGAATGGCGGGGGGCAAAGCCTTCCCGGTCTCCTTTTGGATCTGCTGATTCAGAAGTTGCTTGGCGTCAGAAGAGTGGGTATTGATCCAATCTGTCAGCGAAAGATGAGCCTGGACCCACTTCTTCACCAGCTCGGGATGCGACTGCAGGAACTTCGTGCTGACAACAAGCTCCGTCACCAGGAATTTCCCATTCGGCCAAAGAGACCGTTCATCGAGGAATATCCGCCCGTTGGCTTCATGCACCAGACGGGATGCCCAAGGTTCTGGCGCCCACGCCGCATCGATCTCTTTCTTGAGAAACAACGTGAGCTGATCAGGATTGGCTATTGGCATAACTTCCACGTCGCCACCCTTGTCGCGCGTCTTAAGCCCATTAGCTTTGAGCCAGGCACGCAATGCGATGTCCTGCGTGTTGCCTTGCTGCGGCGAAGCGATTCGTTTGCCATGAAAATCCTCGGGCTTGTTGATTCCCGAGTCGCCGCGCACCACGAGGGACGCTCCGCCGCTGGCAGCGCCGACAACGATTCGGAGCGCTTCCCCGTTCGAGCGCACGTAGCCATTGATGGCAGGGTTTGGGCCGACGTAGGCCATGTCGATTGCGCCAGCGAAAAGGGCCTCAATCGCGGAAGGTCCAGCGTTAAAACTCTTCCAGTCGATCTTCGCGTCCGGGGCAAGCGTTTTGTCGAACCAGCCGTTCGCCTTGCCAATCATCGGTTGCGCATGAGTGACGTTGGGAAATGCGCCCACGCGAATCAGAGTCTGCGCATGCAGCGAGAGGCCCACAAACAGGCCAACGAAAAATAACGCTTTGATTTTCATTCTCAGTTCCGGCTCACGTTGCCATGCACGACCATGGGCAGAAGGCTGCCCTCTTTCTTTCTTTTGCTTTTCTGCCGAGGCGGATTCGAGGGATTGGCGATATCTGCAATCGAGGTGCTCTCGAGAATTTTCGCGGCCGCATTACGTACGTCCAGAAAGACCTGATACAGCGCCCGATGCTCGTGGTCACGATCGATCAAGCTGCGCAGTTGCTCGGCATCGCCGAAAGGCGCAAGCGGACCGTCAACCAGGCGGATGATCTCACTCAATCGAATCTCTGACGGCGGCCGTCGAAGCTGATATCCGCCTTTGGCGCCGCGAACGCTCTCCACCATGCGCGCGTTCTTCAGCTCGAGCAGAATGAGTTCGAGGAATTTCTCCGGCAGCTCTTCTTCATACGCGATGTCGCGGATACGGATCGCCCCCTGGTTGTAGTGACGGGCCAGCATCATCATGGCCTGCAAAGCGTACAAACCCTTTTGTGAAATTTTCATTCAGGTCACTATACAACAATGTCTATTATGTTAGTAGGAATAAATGCGATAGCAACGTGCAGAAAAATCGATTTGAGAAGACTTGCCTAAATTACGCGCAGAATTTGCAACGTAATGTTGTCCGGCCCGCCGCGATGGTTTGCCAACTCGACTAGTTCGCGGCACGCACGAGGTGGAGAATGCGCGGTCAGTATCTGCTGAAGCTCAACGTCTTTCACTTGTCCCCAAAGGCCGTCAGTACAGAGCAGCAGCACGTTACCTCTGCTTAACGGGACCGGAAAGGTCGGAAAGTCCGGTTGAATTTCCTCAGTGACCCCCAGCGCCGCCGTAAGCACATGTTTTTGTGGATGACTCTCGGCTTCTTCGGGACGAATGGTGCCGCTCTCAACCCATCGTGCAACCAACGTGTGATCGTGCGAGAGCTGGTGAAGTTTCCCCGACTCCAGAAGATAGAGCCGGCTGTCACCGACGTGCGCGAAATAGACGAGTTTGTCGATGAGAGCAAATGCGGTGCACGTCGTACCCATTCCGTTGAGAGCGGCACTAGTCTCGCCACGATGACGAATCTGACGATGCGCGTGGGCAAACGCGTGCAAAAGACGCTTCTGCGGGTCACTCTGAGTTGAGCTGGCATACCCCTCGACGACACCTTCTACTGCCATCCGGCTGGCAATTTGCCCGCCTTCATGCCCGCCCATACCGTCGGCGATCACCGCGAGACGACCAACACGAGTGAACGAGGTGTCGTCGTCCGGCTCCCAGTAACTGTAACTATCTTCGTTATTGGCTCTAATGCACCCGACGTCGGTAAGGCTGGCAAGCTCCACGCCAGGACGGATTTTCATTCGCGGATGGCTCCGAACGCGTGAAATTATACCCGACCGCCTCTCTGACATTTGTCACACGGCGCCAATGATGATCGGCACTGGTGAGCTTGCGGACATTCCTGGATGATGACACTCGAAAGGAACAAGTACATGGCTACCGTGCAAATGCTGCAGCCGATTGGGAAGAAATCGGATCAAGCAGCGGCTTCAATGTTAAACGTCACGAAGAACTACGGCGCTGTGCAGGCGCTCAAAGATTTTAGCCTGCAGGTACGCGCAGGCCAATTGACCGCAGTGCTTGGACCGAATGGCGCCGGAAAAACCACAGCCATCCGCCTGTTGCTTGGCTTGGCGCGGCCGACTTCCGGCAGAGTTTCGGTGTTCGGCGGCGACCCGGCGCTCACAGAGACACATATCCGGGTGGGCGCCATGCTGCAGGTTGGGCGCGTTCCTGAAACGCTGCGCGTGCGCGAGCATATTGACCTGTTTTCTTCGTATTATCCGAAACCACTTGCGCTCTCAGAAACATTGTCGATTGCCGGAATAGAAGATTTGCGCAATCGAAAGTTTGGCGATCTCTCGGGGGGACAGAAACAGCGGGTACTGTTCGCCCTGGCTATTTGCGGAAATCCCGACCTGCTGTTCCTGGACGAGCCAACTGTCGGACTGGATGTAGAAGCACGCCATTTGCTATGGGATGAGATTCGGAAGCTGCGAACCCAAGGTAAGACGGTGGTGCTTACCACTCACTATCTCGAAGAAGCTGATGCCCTCGCCGACCGGATCGTCGTGATCAACAAAGGGTCGATGATCGCGCAAGGAACTCCGTCCGAGGTGAAAGCACATACGGCGGGAAAGAAGATCCGTTGCGTCACGCATCTTCCAGTTGCAACCGTTCGCGATATTGCTGCCGTGGCTGATGTGCAACAGGACCGCGGCACAACCATCATTCACACGTCAGAACCGGAACAAGTGTTGCGCGAACTGCTGCAGCGCGATCTGGCGCTCTCAGGGCTTGAAGTTATGGGTGCCGGGCTCGAAGACGCGTTTCTGGCATTGACACAGGAAAAGTAAAGTTGAGGAGAAAAGAAGATGGCAACGACTGCGATAACTCCCGTAGCAACTCTGTCACGTCCGAACGGACTGTTGATTTGTCTTAAAGAGGCGAAATACGAATTCCTGAAGAACCTGCGCTTTCCAATGTTTTTCGTTTCCACTGTGTTGCTGCCGGTGATGTTTTACGTACTGTTTGGCTTGCTGATGGGACGGCAACGCATCGGTGAGGTGAGTACCACCACCTATTTGATCGCGGCTTATGGAACCTTTGGCGTGATGGGAGCTTCGCTGTTCGGCACAGCCGCTGGACTTGCCGGTGACCGCGGATTCGGATGGCTGCAAGTGAAAAAGGCTACACCCATGCCACCGTTTGCGTACTTTTTCGCGAAAGTTGTGATGAGCATAGTCTTCAGCACCGTGGATGTCCTGCTTCTCATGCTGTTGGGGATGCTGTTCGGCGGAGTTCGCATGCCGGGTCTCCTTGCGACGAAACTGGTACTTACATTGGTTGCCGGCGCGCTTCCCTTCTGCGCCATGGGAATGGCGATTGGATATTTTGTTAAGCCGAATTCGGCACCGGCCGTCATCAACCTTTTTTATCTTCCGATGTCGTTCGCGTCAGGACTATGGATTCCATTCATGTTCCTGCCCAAGTTTGTCCAGCAGATTGCAGTCGCATTGCCGCCGTACCACCTTTCACAGTTGGCGTTTCGCGTGATTGGTTATGGGCCTGCGACTTCGCCGAAGACGCACTGGGAAGCGTTAATCGGATTCGCCATGATCTGCCTGGGCATTGCCTGGGCGGGACATCAGCGTGATCAGAAAGCGAATGGCTAGTAGACCAGCCGTAGAATAGAAACGAAAGATGAGCCTGATCCCGAAAAATCGCGAGCATGGCTGGGCGCCGTATATCTGGCTTGTGTTTCTGGCGTTTTTCTTTTTCCAGCCTGTGCTCGACACGCGCACTACCAGCAAAGATTGGCTGATCACGATTTCGGCAACGATCGTCTTTCTCTTCCTGTATTTCGGGCTCTTCCGCGTAGGCAAACCCTGGAATTACTTGATCCTGGGATGCATGGCTGCAATGGGGCTGGGCCTTGGAAACATCAATGTCGGTTCGTCGGTGTTCATGATTTTTACGGCATCGTTCCTGGCATGGGTGCTTGAGAGCCCCCGGATGGTTTTCGCAGCAATCGGAGTCTTGATTGCTTTGCTGGCGGCCGATGCTTACTTCTTCCACTCTGAACCAGGGTTCTGGGCGACGTCGATGGTGGTGTCGCTCGGAGTTGGTCTGTCGAACGTTCACTTTGCCGAGAGGAGTCGCGCCAATCGCAAACTGCAAATGGCGCAGGAGGAGATTGAGCATCTGGCGAAGGCCGCTGAACGCGAACGGATTGCCCGTGATCTGCATGACGTACTGGGGCACACGCTCACTTTAATCGTCGTGAAGTCGACCCTGGCGGGCAAACTGCTCGAAAAGGACCTCGAAAAAGCCAAAGAAGAAATTGCCGACATCGAAAAAGTCTCGCGTGAAGCGATGGCTGAAATTCGCAACACAATTCGCGGATACAGCACTTACAAACTCGACGAGGAGATGCAACGAGCACAATCGGCGCTCGAGAGCGCAGGCGTAGCCGTCGTGACGGAATCGATCGAGCTTCCCTTGACTGCAGCGCAGGAGAGTGTGGCCGCGCTGATTATGCGTGAGGCGGTAACGAATGTTGTGCGTCATGCGCATGCGCACAATTGCCGCCTCAGTCTCGCGAGAAACAACGGGAACTGTATCCTCGAGGTGCAGGACGATGGTTGCGGTGGTGTCTACACCGAAGGCAACGGCATGCGAGGGATGCGCGAGCGAGTCGAGGCGTTAGGCGGAACGCTCAACTACAAAAGCTCCGCCGGTACGCGGTTGAAATTTGAATTCCCGTTGAGCACATCGGCAGATCAGTCTTGAACCCGTCAGCAAAAGCCGGCCGCAAGACTATCCGCGTGGCCATCGCGGAAGACCAGGGAATGGTGTTGGGAGCGCTCGCAACACTGCTTGAGATCGAAGGTGACATCACGGTCGTGGCGCGTGCCCGCGACGGGGCTGACGCTCTCAGTGCGGTGCTCACGCACAAGCCGGACATTTTTCTTACCGACATCGAAATGCCCGAGATGAGCGGGCTCGATGTTGCCGCAGAATTGAAACGAAAGCGGTCAACGACTAAAACGATCATCTTGACAACTTTCGCACGAGCGGGATATCTCAGACGCGCTCTCGAGGCCGGTGCTTCCGGTTATTTGCTGAAAGACATGGCCGCAGAAAAACTCGCGGATGCGGTCCGCCGCGTGCAAAGCGGACTGCGCGTGATCGACCCGGAGCTCGCGGCGGAGGCGTGGGTGGAACCTGATCCACTCACCGACCGCGAACGCCAGGTTTTGCGATTGGCTGGCGACGGAATGGCGAGCATTGACATCGCCAGCAAGTTGAATCTTTCCGAAGGTACGGTCCGCAACTATCTTTCTGAAGCCATCAGCAAACTGGGTGCGGCGAACCGGGTAGAAGCTTCGCGCATCGCGAGAACGAAGGGATGGCTCTAAGTTCCCGCAGCATTGCGTGCAACTTTTTTGTCACGTTCCTCCAATTCTTCAGTTAATTTCTCAACCAACTCCATCAGCCGCTTTGAATCCGGTTCCCGCACGATTGCCTCGCACAACTCACGCCAGCGGTCGTCGTGTTTGTTGCCGGTCATAGTTGGTCTTCCTTTCTGCCGTTCGGGAACAAGTGCACTAGGCGTGCCAAAACGCAGAATGAACGAGATACACGCTGCGCAATGAGCAACAACTTCCGAGGGCGAGGAAGAAATTTCGTGAGGGATTTTCGATGTTGATATGGGGTAGTTACTGTACGGACTTGGTCCTGGAATCTGGCACTTCGAAACCATACTTTTTAAAGATGTTTACGCTCGCGCTCTGCTGAACAAAAGATTCGAACTCGCGTGCGAGCTTCTGCCGCTTCGCGGATTTCAGGATGACGCACGCTTGCTGAATTGGCGGATATGTACTGGCAGGAATCTCTATGTAGCGTGATCGATTGCTCTCCTTAGGCGAGACCACCAGCGATTTGGCGACGATTCCGACATCAGCCGCGCCGGAGAGCACGAACGATGCTGCTTGAGAAATGTTTTCACCGGTGACGAGTTTGCCTGACACCCTGTCGTAGAAACCCTGTGACTTTAGCGCAGCGACTGCGGCCTGACCGTAAGGAGCATGCGACGGATCAGCGATTGCGATCTTTTTCACCGCGGGATCGAGTAAAACGGACAATCCTCGCGTGAGATCTAACTTCGAGGTGGAGGAAACCAGCAACACGATCCTGCCGCGAGCATATTCGTAATATGAATCACCGGCGACCAGGCCTGCGGATTGAAGTTTCTTCGGGTACTCGGTATTCGCGGAGAAAAACAGATCGAAGGGCGCGCCATTTTGAAGCTGTTGATAAAAATTCGCAGACGAGCCATACGAGACGGTTACGTGCGCTTTATACTCACTTTCAAAACGGGCAGCGATTTCATCCATTGCGTCGCGCAGATCAGAAGCAGCAGCAATAGCGATCTGGGCGCGTGAAGGAATCGCGATGCAGCAGAGCAAAATAAAAGCAAGAAACTTCATGTATGCGAGAAAGACATCTTAGCGTGAAATCATGAATGCAAAGCATCGAGGAATACAACAAATCCGCCTGCAATTAATGTAAGGCCGGAATTGTTGCGATACCGGATTCCTGCATTCCCCGGCGAGCCTCCAGATGCTTTTGACGGAAATGAGAGTGGGCGCGCTCCGCCCAGCCACGGACGAAGTAATAGTTGAGCACTCCGCCGATCAATGAACTCGCAATAGGAATCAGCCGTCCGGCCCACTTTTCTACGAACTCGGCGCTCGCTTTTGCGGCGATCTGCTGAATAATCCGCGGGATCAAGCGATTGACTACATTTTTTTCCAGCAGATCGCGCCCAAGGTCCACGCCCGCGGCGCTGGCCGCTGCAATCCACAACTCGGCGACTTCCTCATCTGTGTTGTATTCGTACCCATAAAGCAAACTGAGCTTTTGAATGGTGCGCAGGGTAATGCCGGCAAGAATACTGAAATCGGGGACGATGGTCAGAAACCCACCGATGCCGAAACCCGCGCCTTCTGCAGCCGCTAACTTCATCGCGCCGCGAATGATGTTCTCGGCGATCTCATCGAGGGCTGAGACCTCCAGCGAGTACATGCCTTGAAAACTGCTGACTGGAAGTCCGTAAGCGGCGCGCAATTCGATGAGGAAACGCTCTGGTTCCACCCGGACCGTCTTGTAAGCGCGCATCAGCGCAGAGGAAAGTGAATTCTCAATGCGGCGTCGAAGCCAGGATTTCTGCACAGACATGATAGGTTGAGCATCGCTTTGCTCAGACTCGATTCTAGCGGCTCGGGCTTGCAGGACTCGTCGTGCCGTGCGTAATCGCAATGTCGTCATGGGCCTTGTTGTAGTCGTGAACAGCGGGATTTCCCGGATCAACTACTCCGGCGTTTTTCGGCGCGGCGAGATTTCGCCAAAATACGTAGTTATCACGAGCTTTAACCACCTCTTCGAGAGTCGGTTCTTGGTCCGCCGGAACGCGGTCAGTTGACGCCACATACCGCTCCTTCACATCACGCTGGTTGTCGGCCTCAGCGTGCAAGAAGTGCTTATAGATTCCGTCATTGATGCGATCGTTCATTTTCTTCGCGGCGGCAGCTATGCGCTTCCAGTCGGCGCCCGAGGAGTTCGCGATCTCAAAGATATCTTTGTGCGCATGAAGCTCAGTGACAACACGAGTCATTGGCGTACCGCACAAGACCAGCTCGTGCGTGAGAAAGAGATCACCATAGTTGAGCAGCAAGGCCCGGCGCTCGGCGGTTAATTGCGATCGGTCGATTTTGAAAAAATCCGCGAAGGTACGGCTGACAATGCCCCGGGCAGTTTCATCGCTCGCGAGAGCGGTCATCATTCGAATCTGGCGCTCAGCCTTCTGTTCGTCTTTGCTTTTCTTCGGGCCTTGCTCCTGGGCCTGCGCAAACCCGGGGGCGGCAAAAGGAAAAATCAATATGAGCACGAGCCATGTACGTTTCATGGTTCCATCCGACGGCCGGAGTTCCCACACAGCGCGAATTCTAGCCAACTATGATGCCGCGGACAACGATGAATTTTGTCAAATCTGGCGCCAAAACCTGTTCTCGAGCTGAGCTGTCGCGCGGACGGCAAACACAGCTAACATGCTACGATCATTAATCCTGATGCCCTCCGGAAAGCTCCACTTAGTGCCGCTTGGCGGCCTCGGCGAATTCGGCATGAACTGCATGGCCGTGCGCTGGGGCGATGACATCATTGTCATCGATGCCGGGATGATGTTCCCCGAATCCGAACTGCTGGGCGTCGATATCGTCGTTCCGGATATCTCCTATCTACTTGAAAATCGCGAACGCGTGCGGGCGCTTGTGCTCACCCACGGGCATGAAGACCATATTGGCGCTTTGCCGTGGATATTGACTGAGCTGAAAGTCCCAGTGTGGGGGACCGAGTTCACGCTCGCCTATGTGGAAGACAAGCTCGACGAACATGGATTGCTGGATGATACTGACCTGCGGGAGATTCGTCCGGACGAGCGGTTCAAGATTGGGCCGTTCACTATTCATCCGATTCAGGTGACGCATAGCCTTGTGGATTGCGTATCGCTCGCGATCCATACTCCTTTGGGGGTTGTGATTCATACAGGCGATTTCAAGGTTGATCCCACTCCGACTGACAATCGCCTTTTCGATCTGCACGCATTTGCCGAATACGGAAAAGAAGGCGTGCTCGCGCTTTTGCAGGATTCTACAAACGTTGAGCGGCGCGGCTATACGCCCAGTGAGCGCGCGGTCCGGCGCAAATTCGATGAAGTTTTCGCGCGAACCGAACGCCGGCTCTTTATTTCCTGCTTTTCTTCTTCAATTCACCGCATAAAGTTGGCGGTCGAGCTGGCATGGCAGCACGGCCGCAAGGTGGCGTTCGTTGGGCGCTCAATGAACAGCTCTTCTGAAATCGCAGAGGACCTCGGATATCTCGAAATTCCCGACGGACTGCTGATCCATCCGGGAGAAGTCAAGAACTACGCGCCTGAAAAAGTTTGCGTGATGATCAGCGGAACGCAGGGCGAACCGATGTCCGCGCTATCGCGAGCGGCGGTCGACAATCACAAGCACGCAAAAATCGAAAAAGGCGACACGGTTGTGCTGTCTTCCCGAATCATCCCCGGTAATGAAAAGGCCATCTATCGGATGGTCGATCATCTGTTCCGTCGCGAAGCGCATGTGATCTACGACGACGGCTCGTCTCCTCCGGTACACGTGAGCGGACACGCCAGCCAGGAAGAACTAAAGCTGATTATCAATCTGGTGAAGCCCAAATATTTTGTTCCGATTCACGGCGAGTACCGGCAGCTCAAGCTTCATGCGGAATTGGCGGCGTCGATGCATGGGTCGGTGGGCAGCGTCATGCTGATTGAAAGCGGAGACGTTCTCGAGTTTGACGAACTGGGAGCGCGTAAAGCCGGACGAGTGAACGTCGGCCGTATCTGTATCGATTCCGGTTCGCGCGCTGATGTGGTTGAAGACCTCGTAATCAAAGACCGGCGGCATTTGAGCGAAGATGGATTCGTGCTCCCGATTATCGCGATCAACAAGCTGACGGGCCGGGTCGAGATTTCTCCTGAAATTGTGACCCGCGGGTTTTCTGCCGCTGAGAACGGATTCATGGATGAGGTCCGGCAGCTTGTGGCGCAGACCCTGAGTCAATCGAGTGAAGAAGAGCGTGCTGACTACGGGGTCATTAAAGAGAAAATCCGCGCTGACCTGAAGCGTTTCATTTCCAAGCAGACCCAGAAACGGCCGCTCATTATGCCGGTGATACTGGAAATCTAGGTCCGAAGTTGTAAGGAAGGAGTTCCAATCATTTCTCTCGCCGATATCCGTGAGGCACGCGCGCGATTAGACGGGATCACCGTCCGCACTCCATTGATTCCTCTGGAGCACGATGGCGCCCGGCTTTATCTCAAGCCGGAAAACCTCCAGCCAATCGGCGCGTTCAAACTTCGCGGCGCATATAACAAAATTGCCTCCCTCACACCTGAGGAACGGGCACGCGGTGTGATCACATATTCGAGCGGCAATCACGCGCAGGGCGTCGCATATGCTGCGCGCGCCTTGCAGACGAAAGCGATTATCGTCATGCCGCGCAATGCGCCTGCGATCAAACGTGAGGCTACGGCAGCATTGGGGGCTGAAATCGTTTTTGTGGGGCCCAGCGGAGTCGAGCGCCAGCTCAAAGCTGAAGAACTCGCAGCCAAGCACGGATACGTCATCATTCCTCCGTATGACGACAAAAAGATCATCGCTGGGCAAGGGACAGCCGGACTGGAGATCGTAGAAGACTTGCCGGAAGTCGATCTGGTCCTCGTACCAATCGGCGGTGGTGGGCTGATCAGCGGGATTTCTACCGCGATAAAATGCTCGAATCCCCAGGCGAAGGTCATTGGAGTCGAACCGGAGCTGGCGGCCGATGCGCAAGCCAGCTTTCGCGCCGGCGAAATCGTGAAGTTCCCTGCCGAGCAGGTACTTTCAACCTGCGCCGACGGATTGCGCTCTCAGTATCCCGGCACGCTCACCTTCGCCCATATCAGGAAACACGTCGACGATATCGTTACGGTCAGCGAAGAAGAGATTCTCGAAACCGTCCGCATTCTTGCGGAAAACCCGAAAACGGTTGCAGAGCCCAGCGGCGCCGTCGCGCCAGCCGCGTGGATATTTCATCGTGAGCTCTTGCCCGCATCCAATAATACGGTTGCGGTTATTAGTGGAGGGAATGTGGATCCCGATCTGCTCCGACGGGTGCGCTCGGGAGTCAGTCAGGCATGCTGAGACTCAAAGCAGCTACGACAATCATTTTGTTCTTCGCCATTTCCGCGTCGGCTGACGTCATCCGGGCGGCTCCGATCCACGTTGCGCCCATCTTCGTTGCTCCTGACACCACGTCAGCAAAGCTGGCGGACGTGGACCGTGGCCGCGAACTGGTGTTTCTCGAAACCAGCGGCGACTGGGTCAAAGTTGAAGCGGCCTTGACCGACCAACGCCTGGTCACCGGCTGGATGCAAAACAAGGGATTGGTTCAATCGAGCACGCCGGAAGGCGACAAAATTCTTTTCGGCGAGGCCGTTGACTCAGAGGACCAAGCCAGCACCCGCAATGGCCGTCGCTATGCCGCGCAGGACGCCATGCGCCTCTATGCCGAGATCTACGAGATTTTCCCGAACTCTCCCATCGCGGGCGAAGCGCTCTACCGTTCGGCAGACATTCGCTGGCAAATCGAAAAAGCCGATGTCATGTCGCTTCCTTCGGCCAAAGAGCAGGATGCGTATCTCAGGCGTGGCATGAATGAGGACTACTTCAAGAAGGTGATGAAGAAATTCCCGAACACCAAGTGGGCGTACCTATCCGCGTTTCACCTGATTGACAACAAACTCTGCGGCGATTGGCAGGGACAGTCGAAGTGCCCGCAAAAAGAAGCCGAGATTTACGAGAACTACGCAAAGGACTATCCGCAGTCGCCGGCTGTGACCGAGGCGCTCTACGATGCTTCCTACCGCTGGGCAGCGCTGATTGAAATCTACAAAACGGAAGACGAAGCGAAAAAATCTGATGAAGCGAAGGGCCGCGCAATGACGATTGCGCAGAAAGCGATCGCCCAGGGTGGGCAAAGTGACTGGGCGGCTCGCGCACAGCGCCTTCTCTACATGGTGCAGCAAGGAATTCCCGCGTACGGGAATGGGCAGTAACGTTGTGGCGCCCTCGAGAAATTCACCAACGCCGCCTGCCGAAATATTTTCGGATTCCGATTGCGTTGTAGCGACCCCACGGACCGTTCGGCCCAAGGTCCGCTGCGCCTAGATAGCGGTCGCGAGCACCCAGGCGATCAAAAAGAAAATGCTGAGTTACGCGGGCCTCAAAACCTTTGCCGAGGTAGATGGCGGCGCCCCAGGAGTGTTCGACGCCAATCGCATCGAACGACCAGGTATAGAGCGTCTGGGGAACGTTCCTCCCAAATAGAAACTTCGGCTCCCCGAACAACATGAATCGGCGAAGCTGGCCGCGGCCAAACGGCCTCACTTCCAGCAATCCAGACAGCATGTAGCGCGCAAAGGCATTGCAGGGGGCATTCACGCCGCCGAACTTGCCGGCGTCGGCAGCGCAAAGGTTCGGATCAATTTCGTTGTGCGGGGGTGCGATCTCGAACTGCGCGTACCCGTAGAAAGTGTCCGACGGAAAGAACATCCGCTCGGTGGTACCTTCCCCAATGTCCTGTGCAAAACAGCCTGAGCTAAACATCGCAATTGCCACAGCAACGCAAAAAAATTTCACTGGGCCTCCCCGGCGCGAATAGGATTCAAGTCACACTGAAACTGATTTCGGAGTTCGAATTGTACAACCTTCAAAAAAGCTGCCGTTCTCGCCAAGTTTTGGCTGGTCTTCTACGAAAATCCATAGCCGGGCTGAGGGTTTCTCCAACAAGTTGGAGAATGTGAACGGACTGTGAATCTAAATGCCGCCGAATCAGAGACCCGGTTTGGCGCATTTCGTGCTGTAAAACCGTCAAGGAGATCGAGGGAACATGGGTCAGGAGATTTCAGTTTCGTACCAAGCCGTAAAGAGCAAGGTTTACCGCCTGATCGATAGTCTGGTCGAAGACGATAAAAACCAGGACGATGTCCAGGAGTCGGTAAAGCGCTGGTGGAAACATATCCATCCGGCGGACCGGCCAATCGCCCGCAAACACCTGCTTTCAGTTTTGGCAAAGTCGAACGCCAGCCTTGAGGCGATCTTCGGCGGGTTGAGCGATATTCAGGAGTTCGAGTCGCACCGCGTTGAGACCGACACGATGGCACGGATTCACACCATGCCCTCGCCCCAGGTTCATACCGAGAGGCTCAAAGCTTCGGTTTAGTTTCCTTCCGTTTCTCTTCCATCGCATTGAGGAATAAGGCCCGGGTTACCCCGGGCTTTTTTGTATCCGATAACTACTCCCAAACATTGTCATTCCGAACCGCTTTGGCGGTGAGGAACCTGCTTTTCGTTGGGGATCAGCAGATTCCTCGTTGTCGCGCAAGCGCGACGCCTCGGAATCACATGCTAAATAAAAAAGGCCCGGCTTGAGCCGGGCCAGCTAAAAGCTAATAGCTAAGGGCTAGATGTCGTAATACAAAGCAAACTCGTACGGATGTGGCCGCAGACGGACCGCGTCCACTTCCTTCGAGCGCTTGTAGTCGATGTAGGTGCTCAGCAGCTCCTCGGTGAAGACATCGCCCTTGAGCAGGAAGGCGTGGTCTTTCTCGAGAGCATCAAGCGCTGATTCGAGCGAGCCCGGCATCGATGGAACCTTTGCCAGCTCCTCTGGCCCCAGATCGTAAATGTCCTTGTCGAGCGGCTGGCCGGGATCGATTTTGTTCTCCACTCCGTCCAGTCCTGCCATGAGCATTGCCGCGAACGCCAGGTACGGGTTGCAGCTCGGGTCGGGTGGGCGGAACTCGACGCGCTTCGCTTTCGGCGATGCCGAGTACATCGGAATACGGCACGCTGCCGAACGGTTGCGGCGCGAGTATGCCAGGTTGACCGGCGCTTCGAATCCCGGCACCAGTCGCTTGTATGAGTTGGTTGTCGGGGCGATAATCGCCGAGAGTGCCGGCCCGTGCTTAATCAATCCGCCGATGTACCACAACGCCATCTGCGAAAGTCCGGCATAGCCATCGCCCGCAAATAGCGGCTTGCCACTCTTCCACAGCGACTGATGCGTGTGCATGCCGCTGCCGTTGTCCTGGAAGATCGGCTTCGGCATAAAGGTCACAGTCTTGCCGTACTGGTTGGCAACGTTCTTCACTACATACTTGTAAAGCAGCATGTGGTCGGCCGAGCGGACGAGCGAATCGAATCGCAGATCGATTTCAGTCTGACCGCCGGTCGCGACTTCGTGGTGATGACATTCCACCTCAAGCCCGCATTTCTCCATGGTCATGACCATTTCGCTGCGCAGGTCCTGGTAGTGGTCCATCGGCGGGACCGGGAAGTAGCCTTCCTTGTAGCGCGGCCGATAGCCGAGATTATTGGTCTCGCGTCCCGAATTCCAGCGTCCTTCTTCCGCATCGATGAAGTAAAAACCGTGCTGTTCGCGCTGATCGAAGCGAATGTTGTCGAAGATGAAGAACTCGGCTTCGGCGCCGAAAAATGCGGTGTCGGCCATTCCCGTTGATCCAAGGTAGAGTTCGGCTTTCTTGGCGATGTAACGCGGATCGCGATCATAGCGCTGCTTTGTAACCGGATCGATCACGTCGCAAACCATCACGAGCGTCGGGACCTCCGTGAACGGGTCCATCATGTGAGTATTCGGGTCGGGGATCAGCAGCATGTCGCTTTCGTTGATTGCCGCCCAGCCGCGGATGGACGAGCCATCCATGCCGAAGCCTTCTTCGAAGGAGCCTTCGGATAACTGACTAATTGGATAAGAAACGTGCTGCCACAACCCTGGCAGGTCCGTGAAGCGGAGATCGAGCAGCTTGGCTCCGTTTTTCTTCGCGAACTCCAGGACAGTTTTTGCATCTGCCATTGGAAAAGCTCCTTTAGGAAATCGGGCGACACCCGAAAATTCGATCAAGACACACTACGTCAGCCAACGCGCCAAACTCAGACTTTCAGGGAATCTGGAGAATTGTACACCTGCTACAATCGTGTGACGAACAGGCGAAAACAGTCTAGTTCCCGCCGCGAAAGCGTGGAAATTGATTGTTTTTATCAGGCAGATAAGTCTGCATTATGAGGAGCTGAACGCCAGCATTCAGCACTCAGCAATCAGCATTCAGCCGCAAAATTTTGTATTGAACGACCATCGGGTTGTGGCTAAATGCTAAGTGCTGACTGCTGAGTGCTTTTCTTATGGATTTCGACCAACTGGAGACATTCATCGAAGTCGCGCGGCTATCGAGCTTCTCGCGCGCTGCGGAAAAGCGATTCCGCACGCAGCCGGCGATCTCGTCGCAAATTCGATCTCTAGAGGAAGAAGTCGGCGCCAAGCTCCTCGACCGATCTGGGGGCAAGGTATCGATCACCGCGTCGGGCAAGCTGTTCCTGAAGTTTGCCGAAGACACGCTCGATGCCCGCAAAGCGGCGGTGACTGCCATCGCCGAAACGGAACGCGTTCCGCGCGGTGAAATCGTCGTAGGCGCCAACGAAGGCACGTGCCTGCACGTACTCCCCGAAGTATTTGCCAACTTCAAGAAGCAGTATCCGGATGTTTCCATCAGCATCAAGCGCGCCGACTACGGCAAGGTACTCGAATCGGTGATTGAAAATGCCGTAGACTTCGGCGTCGTCTCGTTGCCGGTTAGCGACAACCGCTTGACCGCCGTACCCATTCACAGGGACGAATTGGTGCTCATTGCGCCGCCGAAGCATCCGTTGTCGAAGTTGAAATCAGCCTCGGCCGTGGATATCGCGCAATACCCGTTGGTCATGCCGAAAATTGGTCATACGCGCGATGCGCTGGACAGTCTTTTCCATTTGCAAAAATTGAAGCCACGCATCGCTATGGAGTTGGACTCGAGCGAACTGCTCAAACGCTTTGTGGCCGCCGACGTTGGGGTGGGTTTTATCTCCCGTTCACACGTTCAGGAAGACGTGAAAGCAAACGTGCTGGCCGCGGTTCCTCTGGCCGATTCTCAGATCCGCCGCGACTTGGCGCTCGTCTTCCGCAAAGACAAGGCCCTCAGCCGTGCCGCACTGGCGTTCATCGATATCGCGGTGAAGATCAAGACAGCCGAGACTGTCGCGCTGGGTAAGCGGTAACTGCGTTCGCCCTAAATGCCTCCGCCGCTGTCTTTCACGTAGGAACTCGATAGCGTACCCTTGCTTTTGGCAACCGGCAACAGCGTGGGATAGAACTGCACAAAGGTCGTATCAACCGCCCCGTGTTGCGAATGGCAACTGTAGCAGGCTGCCTGGGTCGGCACCATCTTGGCCGTCTTTGCATCATCAAATCCGAAGAAAGCCCAGCCGCCCTGGAAACGTGTTGTATCTTTCACGTGCACTTCGGCGCCCATGCGCTCGGTGTCCTGATAGTTTCCCCTTTGATTGATAGATCCTTTGCCTACTGCTCCACGCACTTCGAGCACGAGCATGGTTTTGTCCGGCCAGGTCCCGGTCTCAAGAAACGACTTGTAGGATTCTGGATTGACAAAAACGTTGTCGAACATGTGATGATCGGCTCCCTGGGCTGCCGGGCTGTAGCTCATATCGAAGCCCGTGCTCAGGTAAACCCACTCGCGATAATTGTCAGGAAATTTGAGCTGGCCGTCCGCCGTGTATTGCGGCCCTGGCGCTGGCGCCTGCTGGCTTCCCACAGAGGCGAAGAAAACACTCATCGCGAAGAGAACGATCAGAATATTTTGCATGAACGCAGTATGCCTCTCCAGAGCTGGCTTCACCAGCCCGTTCCCTGCACGGGCCCAGTGCTTGGCTGCAAAGTTCGCCTTTACTCCTGAAACTGGACTACCATTTCAGAGATGCCGGGCATGTTCATTCGCACAAGCCGCGCTCAGTGGATCTGGATCGCGGCCATCTGGTTCAGCATCGGCTGCTTCGACGCGACGCAGACCGTGTTCTCCATGCGCGCCGAAGGCATGCACCACGCCTGGCTGAAGCTCTTCATTACCCTGTTTCTGGCCTGGATCCCGATGATGCTGGCAACGCCGTTCATTTTGGAGTTCGGCCGCCGGTTTCCTCCCACCCGCTTACTATCTTTCTCGACGTGGGCAGTCCATCTCAGCGCCTGGTGTGGAATCTGCCTGATTTCGAGCGCCTGGGTTTCGATTTTCGAGCATACGCTGAATCCCTGGGCGGACCCGTCTGGCCCGCCACTTTTCCTTCAACGAGTGAGTACCCGATTCACCAGTGGCCTGCTTTCCTATTTTATTTTGTACGTAGCCGCTCTCGGTATTGGCTACGCGCTCGATTCGAAGGAGCGGCTGGCGCGGGAGCGGATGCAAAGCGCGAGATTGAGCGAGGCGCTCTCGAAAGCACAACTCAATGCCTTGCGCCGACAGATCGAACCGCACTTCCTGTTCAATGCACTGAACTCAATCGCCGGCCTGGTGCGCGAAAACAGAAACGAGGCCGCGGTAAAGATGATCGCCGGACTCAGCGATTTCCTCCGGCGTGTGATCGAGGACAACAATCGGCAGGAGGTTCCACTCTCGGAGGAAGTTGAATTTCTGCAAAAGTATCTGGAAATCCAGAAAGTCCGTTTTGCTGACCGGCTCGCGGTACAACTTCAGGTTCCATCTGAACTTTTGCGATCACAAGTCCCGAGCCTGATTCTTCAGCCGATGGTCGAAAATGCGATCAAGCACGGAATTGCAAAACGTGCGCACGGTGGAGAGATTCGCATCAGCGCTTTTCGTTCGAACGGAACTCTGACGCTGAAGGTTTACAACGACGGACCAAGCTTGTCCACGGACGCCAACACTGCTGGAGCGGGAGTCGGTATCTCGAACGTGCGGACCCGGCTACAGAGTCTCTACGGCGATGGCTTCGAAATGAAGCTCACGAACGAGGGGCCGCATGGGGTTGAAGCCAGCGTCTCGCTTCCATTCAGGGAGAAGTAGCCGATGTCTGAAAGACAAGGGGCCAAGATTCGCGTGCTTGTGATCGACGACGAACCCCTCGCCCGCAGCAGCGTCACTACGTTACTTGGACGCGATCCGGAAATCGAGGTCATCGGCGAATGCGGGTCGGGTCTCGAAGCGCTGCGGATGATTCCGGTTTACAAACCCGATCTTTTGTTTCTCGATGTCCAAATGCCGGAGTGCGACGGCTTCGATGTTCTCGAACGGCTGGGATCGCATTTGCCTTCCGCGATCGTCTTCATCACCGCTTACGACCAGTACGCGCTGCGGGCATTCGAAGCCGGCGCCCTCGATTACTTACTGAAGCCCTTCGACAATGAGCGGTTCGCTCTATCTCTGGATCGCGCCAAACAAAAACTCGCTTTCGGCGGGCATTCGCCGAAACCGGACCGCCTGGTCATCAAGGGCACGGGACAGGTTGTATTCGTGAGAGTCTCCGAAATCGACTGGATCGAAGCAGCGGATTACTACTCCTGCCTCCACGTAGGGACGAAGACACACCTGCTTCGCCGCACTATGAGCGAACTGGAGCAGGACTTGGACCCGAATGTATTTTGTCGTATCCATCGTTCGACTATCGTCAATCTTGAGAGGGTCGAGGGATTGAAGCTCAATCCAGATGGCGAATACGAGGTTTTGCTCGAAAGGGGCATAAAGCTTCGGCTCAGCCGCAATTACCGAAAGCAACTGCACGAGCGAATGGGCGTGCGGGAGATGAGTTGAGACGATCATCAGCAGGGCTGAGATACCATTCAGCGCTGATTCTTACGCTTACATGACAAGGAAATCCGCCGGGCTGTTGTACAATTCGCCGGTGAGCTGTCGCGGATTCGGATTTCTTCTTCCCATCCTTCTGCTGGCTGCCGCGGCCGCCCAAACCGGCAACAAAGCCCAGCCCACGTACAAACTTATTTCTGTTCACGTAAAGGGCCTCACACATTTGCCCGAGGACAAGGTGGTTGCTGCTTCAGGGTTAAAGCCCGGCCAACTCGCCTCAGAAACGAATTTTCAGCAAGCCGCCCAGAAGCTCGGACAAACGGGTCTCTTCACGGACCTGACCTACAAGTACCAGTACGCAAACGGCGGATGCGAACTTGAGCTTCAGGCTACTGAGAGCGAGAAGCTCGTGCCCGTCATGTTCGACAATCTGGTCTGGTTCTCGGATTCGGAATTGCTGAATCTGATCCACGCCCGAGTGCCACTTTTCGATGGCAAAGTTCCAGAAGCCGGCAATATGGCTGATCAGGTAGCCGAAGCACTCACCGCTATCTTGAGCGAAAAGAAGATTGCCGGCGAGATTGTGCACTTCCCCTTTGCGCCAGAGGACAGCCCAATTCAGGCGTATGTGTACAAAATCAGCTTCCATCCTGTGACGGTTCGGAACATCGAATTTCCCGGAGCAGCTCCAGATGAAATTCCCGCCCTTCAGACAGCAGCGAAATCGCTGATCGGCCAGGATTATTTGCAATCGAAGATGCGCGTGCAGGAACGGCTGAACCTTTTGCCTGTCTATCAGGCTCGTGGATACCTGAAGGCACAGTTCGCGGATGCAAAGCCCAAAGTCGCGCAAGATGGGGCGGAGACACTCGTTGATGTCAGCTTCCCGGTCAGCCGCGGCATTCAGTACAAACTGAAGGATCTTGAATTCGCAGGCGACAAATCTATTCCCGTAGAAGACCTTCGCTCGCAGGTCCACCTCAAAGTTGGCGAACCGGCAAACGCGGTGCAGCTCAACGACGATCTGGACCTGATCCACAAGCTATACGGGACAAAGGGATTCCTCTTCGCCCGGGTCTCGGCCACTCCCGCCATTGATGATTCCGACGCAACTGTTGCCTATCAGCTCACGGTGAATGAGGGTGAGATGTATCGTATGGGGGAGTTGAGCATCGACGGACTGCCGGACGATAATGCACACAAAATGGTGGCGCAATGGCAAATGAAGAAGGGCGATCCGTACGACGATAGCTATGCCGAAAAATTTTTTGGTCTTCTCTATCGCGATTACAACCTGCACAAATCGTACGAAGTCGAGCGAAGCAAGGCGATCAATCGTGAGGAGAAGACCGTATCAGTAAGCCTGCATTTCATTCCGAAGAGCTGAACACAATTTAAGAATGAACAAAGGAGGTTGTGCTATGCGGTTGCGAATTGTCGCTGTAATCCTGGTTTCTTTGACTGCATTCCTGGGTGCGGCTGCGGCCAAAGACCAGACTTACACAGGTGAAGTCTCTGACGCCATGTGCGGGGCCAAGCACATGATGGATGGCAAAGCCGAGTGTACCCGCGCCTGCGTGAAGAAGGGATCAAACTACGCGCTGGTGGTCGGCGATAAGGTTTATACCTTGCAAACCACGAATAAGACCAACCTTGACCAACTGAACTCGCTTGCCGGAGAAAAAGCCAAGGTGACGGGCACCGCCAACGGCGATACCATCGAGGTCAGCAAGGTGGCTGCAGCGAAATAACAGCAGCGAAATAACAGAGGATCGGCCTCCTCGCGCAGCGGGCTCCCGGTCAGCGCGAGGAGGGTTCCGCCAGTCCCCACGGACGGGGACTCCCGTTCCCTATTTCCCCGTTCTTCTTGCCTCCGAGTCCCTCACACTTTTTCTTTGAGTTTTTCTGTTGCGTGGCGGACGCCTGTGTTATGTTTGTCGATTCATTCCATCAAAAACCCGGAGGGTTTCTGAATTGTCCAAAGACATGGTCCCCAAGCGGATCTTCTTCACCAAGGGGAATGGTAAGCACAAAGAGCGCCTGACTTCATTCGAGTTGGCGCTGCGCGATGCCGGAATCGCTGCCCAAAATCTCGTCCGGGTTTCATCCATCTTTCCGCCAAACTGCAAGCTGATCTCGCGAGCTCAGGGCTTGCCTTACCTGAATCCTGGCGAGGTCGTATTCGCTGTGGTGGCCGAAAATTCAACCCACGAACCACACCGGCTGCTGGCAGCCAGTATCGGCGTTGCCATTCCTGCCGACCGCAATACTTACGGCTATTTGAGCGAGCACCACTCGTTCGGTGAAACCGAAGATGCGGCCGGCGACTATGCCGAAGAACTTGCGGCCGAAATGCTGGCAACGACGTTAAACGTCGAGTTCGACTCCGATCGCTCCTGGGATGAAAAGAAGGAAATCTACCGCATCTCCAACAAGATCGTGCGCACGGCGAACGTGACGCAATCGGCAGTGGGCGACAAGCGGGGACTCTGGACTACAGTGATCGCGGCGGCGATTTTCATTTTTGACTAGCCACAATGTCTGGCCATCAGTAATGATGCCCACCATCGAAGTGGCCTAATCCATGATCACTCCCGAAGTCCACGCGTCCAGCTTGGTGAGAAACGTGATCATGATGCTGAGCCATTGGCCCTGAATCTGTGTCGCCGAAGGGAACATCGACTAGGTCGACATCGGCGGTGCTTGGTTCCACGCGTGACGCCTCATCGCCTGATTTCCAGTTTGTCCACATCATCTTTACAAAGACACAAATCCCAATGAGGCATCCGAAAACTAACGACCAGGCAATGATCACGTCAGTACTCAAGTATCTCCCCCGTCCTGCTTACTTTCGCGTACTGATTCTTTTCGCACCTGATTTCACAGATGCTGACTTCCGTCCTAGTCGTTCCAGCACCGCCGCCACAATCAGCGGCAAGCCGATCGTGGCATCCACGAAGACCTCGCCGAATCTTCCGCCTTCAGCGGGGGGAACGAACTTGCCCCATGAAATCGCTTCGCTGTAGGGACTGCCCGACAAACCGCCCCAATACACAGGTTCAGGACAGATCCTAACGCCATAGTGGTAGCGCTTGAGCGGCACATTTTCGCCCATACGGCGATGGCGCAACTCGATGAACGGTCCAAATTGCTGGGACCAGTTGCGGGGCACGCCGCCCCCGATCGTCAAAATGCCCAAGCGGGTCTGGCGAAGCAGCGTGGAAGCGAAATGCTCCAGGTCTTCGAAGGGATCAAATTTAATCTTGTGCCGGGCTGCGCTCTCACGCATGCGGTTGTGAAGCGCCACGTCCAGCCCAAGCTCAGAATCTGTGAATGCGGGCACAAAAACCGGGACGCCCTTCTCGTAAGCCGATTTCAGAATTCCCCGCTGGCCTTTTGCATGCCTTACCAGATGCTCGCCGATGGCATGGTTCAACTTGTAGGAGCACATGACCTCAGAATGGTCCCAGTCGGCGAGGACCGATGCCATCACCCGTTCAACGTCATCGAGGTTCTGTTCGGGCTCCAGCGTGTCATAAACGCGGTTATAGCCCTGTTCGTAAAGCTCTGTGTCGGGAACATCCGGGTTGTAGCGGAAATGGGACCGGCCGGTAGCCTCGACGAGCCCATGCGCCATTAACGCGCCCGTAGAAACAATGGCATTGACGATACCGCGGTCAATGAGTTCGGTGATGACAAGCCCCTGCTTAGCTACGGTCATCGCTCCAGCAAGCGTCATGACAACGAAGCAGTCTTTGTCGCGGGCCATGGCTTCGAGCACATCGGCCGCTTCGCCCACCTGTCGTCCGGTAA
>DAIPJJ010000163.1:0-9754 GCA_036770325.1 Terriglobales bacterium | reverse complement strand
GCTGGGCATGCTGACCTGCATCCGCAAATGCTTCGACATGATCGATCGGCCCGTTCAAAGCCAATCGTATGGGAAGCACATGGCCTGTGCTGTTCGAAGTGCTTTCTCGTGCCGGACGGGCATTGCAGGCTTCCCATGGTGAGCAGCAATTCTGGGTCGCCAGCGAGCGAACGCAAGCATTCTCTGCAATTTTCCCTGAACCCAAGTTTGAGACCTCTCCGCCCGAAATCGCCCAGGCAGCCACAACTCGTGATGATGCATTGCTCGCCATGGTGACGGGCTGGATGGCGCACATCGGCCCCGTCACCGCGGAACAACTCGGCGAACTACTGACCATTCCTCCCACTGAGGTCAACAAGGCCCTTCTCCGCATGGAAGCCAGCGGCTCGATTCTTCGTGGTCAGTTCACTGGTGCTATTTCGCGGGCGGGGGCGTCCGCGCCACACGGTTCCGAGGTTCAGGAAACGGAATGGTGCGACCGTCGCCTGCTTGCCCGCATTCATCGCCTTACCATTGCCACACTGCGCAAACAGGTTGAACCGGTCACGCCCGCGCAGTTTATGCGCTGGCTGCTGAGGTGGCAGCATGCGGCGCCTGGATCGCAGGTACAGGGTGAACGCGCGATGCTCGAAGTATTACGCCAGCTTCAAGGGTTTGAAATTCCTGCCAATGCCTGGGAGCGCCAGGTGCTGGGCCGTCGCATTGCTGACTACGATCCCGCGTGGCTTGATAAGCTTTGCCTCACCGGCGCTGTCGGATGGGGCAGATTGTCACCGCATCCCGCAACCATTGAAACCAGTAGCAATGGGCAATCCACCCGTCGCCGGGTGATTCCGACGAGCGTTGCTCCAATCACCTTCTTTGTCCGGGAAGAGGCCGACTGGATGGCTCCGCATTCATCACTCGGAGATGCTCAGGGGCTTAGTCCCGTCGCGACGCAGGTACTTGAATATCTGCGCCAGCGCGGCGCTTCGTTTTTCGCTGACGTCGTGCGCGCCACTGGTAAGTTGAAAGCTGAAATCGAGACTGGATTGTGGGAGCTGGTAGCAGCAGGCCTGGTAACTGCAGACGGATTCGATAATCTTCGGGCGCTCATCGATCCCAAACGGCGTGCCGGCCAGGGGAGCGGACGGGCTTCCCGCCCTCGCCACAGCTCTGGTCGATGGTCGATCTTGTACGCTGACTCTGCCGTCGAACCTGAACGCCGCGTCGAATCCGTGTGCTGGATGCTCCTGAAACGCTACGGTGTGGTTTTCCGTGATCTTCTCGTCCGTGAAACCAACTTGCCCAAGTGGCGCGAGCTGCAGCTTGCGTTCCGACGCCTTGAGGCTCGTGGTGAAATCCGAGGCGGGCGTTTCGTCGATGGATTTCTGGGCGAACAATTTGCCCTGCCGGTCGCGGTTGAGTCGCTGCGCGCCACGCGAAAAATTCCAGCTTCGGGCGAGACGATCAGCGTTTCGGCCGCCGACCCTCTGAATCTCGTTGGAATTATTGTGCCTGGTGAGCGCGTGCCCGCGATTTCCGGAAGGACCGTAACTTATCGTGACGGAGTCGCGGTCGAACCGGAAGCTCAACAGTCAAAAGTTGCCGCGATGTGATTTTGCTTTTTGACCGCCCACATCCCGCCTCGTACGCGGGTGGGATTCACTTTGTCCCTTTGCGTCAGCTCCGCGAACTTTGCGGTCAAAAGCTTTTAACCGCTAAGCTCCCAAAGAAATCGCAAAGTGCGCAGAGAAAGTCGGCCCAAATTTCCGTGTGTTACGAATGCTCTCATACCGAACCGCTTCCGTGGGCGTGCTTTTGTGTAGTCAGCTCGGATCGCTTCGCGAAGAAGATGCGGATCCTCAGTGGCGAATCGAGATTGATCATGACATTCTGGAAGTTGACGGCACGCGCTTAGAGTCTCAAGAAAACACCGGGAACCTGTCGAGGGGGGTCCTGCAAGTTCCCGATGGCTTCTCGTCGGGAAAGACCTTGAGCGCTTCCCCACGCTATACCTGACGATTAGCGCCAGCAGGTTCTCACAAATTCGTCGTTAACTGAGCTGTCAAAAGTTTTTGTTACGAATTCGGAACAAGAATTTCGAGGCTATTGCCGGGCAGCAGGAATCGGCAGCTTTAGCAACACAGCCGGGTCGAGGTATACGCCCTGCCAGCGAATTGCCAGGTGCAAATGGGCCCCTGTCGCTCTGCCCGTCCCCCCACTCAGTCCAATCACTTCGCCAGCTTGCACCTGGTCGCCTTCTTTCACTTTGAACTCGGAGAGGTGCAGGTAGAGACTCAGCAATCCCTGGCCGTGGTCCACCACGATGAAGTTCCCTTCGAAATACATGGGCTTGGCCAGCACCACAACCCCGCTATTGACGGCACGAACGGGCGTTCCGGCGGACACGGCGTAGTCGAGTCCCTGGTGCCTGCTCTGTACTTCCTGGTTAAAGACCCTGGCGGTGCCGAACACATCCGATACGCTGGCGGCAACCGGGGAAACGAATTGACCCGACCACAAGCGCCGGGGACTCACCGATTCGAATGTCTTCTCCTTCTGAGTTTTGTCAACAGCGATGGTCGAGAGTTGCGCTGAGTTGGGCTCCGTGAATCGTTTCGCGACTTTGACCGTAATCCGGGGATACGATTCTTGACGAACGCGGACGTCTTTACTGAGTTGAGTCGTCCTCCCATCAATCAGCCGTTCGCTTACGCGCAGTTCGTAAATCCCAGGTTTGGTTTGCAAGGGAATTCCGGCAAGGGCAAACCATGCATTTCCGTTGCGCGTGCGAAAAAATTCAAACTCATGACCGAGCCAATTGCCGGTCACGCTTCGAATACTGGTGGAAGCACGCAGCCGGAACAAGACGGGTGAGCCATTGTTCAGTCTCTGCGGCTGCCACTGAATGACTCCGCTCTCGGCCGCGGCAAGCGCCTGGGACCCAGACATGAGCGCCACGATCAACAGGCCGGCAGCTTGCTGGGCCACGCGGTTGAGAGTGAATGACTTCATTAACTGAATGGTAATCAGTGTAAGGCTGTATGGCAAAAACTTTCGTAGTGAAAGACTATCGAAAGGCAGTCTCGTCGCGTCTTGGTTTTCTTTCAGTCCCCTGTGCTAGTATTACCGCGCAAAAAGCCGTACGGAACTCTTTGTACAACGTGGGCGCAGGTCGCTCATCTTAGTTGAACGAAATGAAAGATACTTTGGGAGTCCTGCTGGCGGGCGGGGCGGGAGAGCGGCTCTATCCTCTGACCCGCGATCGCGCGAAACCTGCCGTGACCTTCGGCGGAATTTACCGCATCATCGACATCACGCTCTCAAACTGCATCAACTCTGATTTGCGCAAGGTCTACATTCTTACCCAGTACAAAGCCCTTTCCTTAAACCGCCACATCCGCGAGGGCTGGAACATTGTTGCGCGTGAAATGGGAGAGTTTGTGGAAGTGCTTCCGCCCATGAAACGGGTGAGTGACCAGTGGTATCAGGGGACTGCGGACGCCGTTTATCAGAATATCTATTCGATTGGCTCTGAGCAGCCGCGCCACGTCTTGATTCTCTCCGGCGATCACATTTACAAGATGAATTACGACCTCATGCTGCGCCAGCACATTAATTACGGCGCGGATGTGACATTGGCCACAATTCAAATCGATCCTGCTGAAACCTACAGGTTCGGCGTGGTTTCGATCGACCCTGACAATCGCATCACCGGATTTGAAGAGAAGCCCACTTCCACGACGATCCGCGTGCCGGGAAATCCCGACAAAGTACCCGGATCGATGGGCGTCTACCTTTTTAATACCGATGTGCTCATTCCGGTCCTGCTGAGAGACGCCGAGGACGAGCACTCAAGCCACGACTTCGGAAAAGATATTTTGCCGAAGATGATCGACGACTACCGCGTGTATGGATTCGACTTCGTCGACGAGAATAAGAAAGAGGCCCTCTATTGGCGCGATGTAGGAACGCTCGAGGCGTACTACGAAGCCAATATGGACGTGGTCTCAGTTTCGCCGGTCTTCAATCTCTATGACGAGGCTTGGCCGATTCGCACCCACCAGCGGCAGTATCCACCTGCGAAATTCGTTTTTGAGGAACCAGGCCGCACCGGACAGGCGCTCGACTCAATTGTCTCTGCCGGGTGCATCGTCTCAGGCGGGACGGTGCGTTACAGCGTGTTGTCGCCCGACGTGCGTGTGAATTCGTATACCGAAGTTGATTCGAGCATTTTGTTTTCACACGTGAACATCGGTCGGCATTGCCGAATTCGCCGCGCCATCATCGACCGCGACGTCCATATTCCAGAGGGAACCACCATCGGCTTCGACCCGGAAGCCGACCGCCAGAAATATTTCGTCACGGAGAGCGGAATTACTGTTGTCACGCGCGACTATTCGCTGTTCGAAAATCCGGTCACAGTGGACTATTTCACCAGCGAATAGATCTTCGCCGGCCCTCACCAGACACGGCAAACTTTGTCTGCCGGCTTAGTCATCGGCTGCCCGGCTTTGCATGAAAATCCTTTGGTGAACTGCGGCATGTTCACTACGACGCCATTGATGCGGTATTGTGCGGGCGAGTGCGGATCGGTCGCTGCACGGACCCGCAAATCTTCTGGACGTTCATTCGCGCAATCCCACTGGGCAAAGCCGATAAAGAAGCGCTGCTCGGGCGTGAGCCCGTCGATCGGCTGAAGGTCCTTGCCTTTGTTCGCGTCTTTCCAGGCGATGAATGCCAGAATTTCGCCGCCAAGGTCAGCCACATCCTCGCCGAGTGTCAACGCGCTGTTGATGTGAACATCGTCCACGACTACGTACTTTGCATACTGATCTTCGACGCATTTGGTGCGGGCTTCGAATTTCTCTCGGTCTTCTTTTGTCCACCAATTGCGAAGATTACCCTGGGCGTCGAACTGGCTGCCCTCGTCGTCGAAACCGTGAGTCAATTCGTGACCGATGGTGCCGCCAGTATCGCCATAATTCGGAGCATCATCGATCTTCGCGTCGTAAACTGGCGGCTGCAACACGCCCGCAGGGAAGTTGATGTCGTTCATCTGCGGATTGTAGTAGGCGTCGACGGTGGTTGGAGTCATGTCCCATTCTCCGTGATCAACCGGCTTGCCGATCTTCGCGATATCGCGGCGGTTCTCGAATACGTTCGCACGCTGTACATCGGCGAGGAAGTCGTCACGCACGATGTTCACCGAGCTGTAGTCGCGCCACTTATCCGGATATCCAATTTTGTTGCGGATGCCGTGCAGTTTCGTTAGCGCCTGCTGCTTGGTTTCGGGGCTCATCCAGTCCAGTTGCTGGATCCGTTGCGCCATCGCATCTTCAATATGCAGTACCATCTCACGGGTAGCCTGTTTCAGTTCCGGAGAGAATACGCGCGCAACGTAGGCCTGACCCAACGCCTCGCCCAGGTTCACATCCGTATAGGAGACGCAACGTTTCCATCGCGGCTGTTGCTCGGCTGCTCCGCGCAGATACTTACGGTAAAACTCAAAATTCTCATCGACGAATTTTGAAGACAAATACGGAGATGCCCAGTTAATTACGTGGAAGCGTAAATACGTCTGCCAGTTGCTGATCGGTTCGGAAGTCAGTAGCGTGTTCACTTCCTTGAAGAAATCCGGCGTATCGACGTTGACGATCTCAAACGTCGGATAATTTGCGTCACGATAGTAAGCCGACCAATCGATTGCCGGAGCGAGCTGCGTCAGGTCCGCAACCTTCATTTTGTGTTTCAGGTTGTAGGGATTGCGTCGCGCTACACGGGTAAGGGAAGCCTTGGCAAGCTCAGTTTCGAGCCGCATCACTGTTTCGGCGTTGGCCTTCGCAGTTTGCGGAGTGTCGCCAGCGAGCTCGAAGATTTTCTGGACGTGCTGAATGTATCGCTCACGGGTTTCCTTCGATTTCGCATCATCTTTTGTGTAGTAATCGCGGTCGGGCAGTCCGAGACCGCCCTGGTCGATCTCGCCGATTTGCTGCTCGGAATTGTCAGGATCCTGGCCGGAGCCCGCGTTGAACAGAATGGCCCGTCCGTATGTGAGCTGCAATCGGGCAATCAGGGGAGTGAGTTCGCCCGTAGATTGCAAATGAGTGATCGCATCGAGATCAGGTTGCAGCCCCGACACGCCTCGCTTCTCGGCGCCTTCTTCGTCCATGCAAGCCGCATAGAAATCGCCGATTTTCTGCGTGACACTGTTACTCTGCGCTTTTGCCTGGGCCGCCTGTTCCAAGATCGTGCGCAGAAAATTCAAGTTGTCCTGGTAAAGCTTGGCGTATACCGACCACGAAGTCTGATCAGCAGGAATCGGGTTCTTCTTCTGCCATCCGCCGCAGGAGTAGTGGTAGAAATCCACGCACGGATCGATCGACCGATCCATCGAAGTTACATCAAGGCTCGGAGAATAGGGCAGCGCTGCGTCCGAAGCCGGAGCGGGAGTTTGACCTGCGGTGCTGATCGCAAAAAGAGCAACTGCGCACATTGCAAGCAGAGATTTGTTCATGACGGTTAGACTCGGTCTTTCTGAGAAGGTTAGAGCCAGCAATTCTAGCGGAAAGAAGCGTCTCCGCGTTCGTTTGAGTACAATGTGCTGGCAAATTACCTTTTACTCGGTGTACATAAAAATCTGAGATTACGCAGAGGAAGCAGTGCGGGTTTATGCGGATCAGTCTCGACATAGATGAAGAACTTATGCGACAGGCGATACGCGTGAGCGGCGCCCGCACAAAGAAAAGCGCCGTCGAGGCGGGTTTACGGCTTTTAGTTCAAGTCAATGCTCAAGGCGCCATTCGCCCGCTTCGCGGCAAGGTTCACTGGGGAAGGAATCTTAAACGTTTGCGGTTGGATCGAGTCGGGCAGGATGTTTTCCAAGGTAAGTAGGCACCCGGCTTACTCCCACTCAATCGTCCCGGGCGGCTTCGAGGTCACGTCGTACACCACCCGATTCACACCCTGCACTTCATTCACAATCCGGCTGGAAATCGTCTTCAGCACCTCTTGGGGCAGCGGCACCCAATCCGCCGTCATGCCGTCTTCGGAATGCACCGCTCGAACCGCGCAGGTGTAGGCGTACGTCCGCTGGTCGCCCATTACCCCAACAGACATCACAGGCAAGAGCACAGCAAATGACTGCCAGATTTTCGTGTAAAGCCCAGCGCTCTTGATTTCGTTCACGACGATGTCATCGCACTCGCGCAGAATCGCCAGCCGCTCCGGTGTGACTTCGCCTAAAACCCGTACTGCAAGCCCCGGCCCGGGGAATGGCTGCCGTTGCAGGATGTCTTCGGGCATGCCCAGGTCGCGTCCGATCCTGCGGACTTCATCTTTGAACAATTCCTTCAGCGGCTCGATCAACTTGAGTTTCATCTTCTCCGGCAGGCCGCCGACGTTGTGATGTGACTTGATCACCTGCGACGGTCCGCGCACTGAGACCGACTCAATTACGTCGGGATAGAGTGTCCCCTGTACCAGCCACTCGACTTTGCCTTCCTCTTTTTCAATCCGGTGCGCCTCTTCATCGAACACGGCGATGAATTCATTGCCGATGATCTTCCGTTTCTTCTCGGGATCCGTCACTCCCGCCAGCTTCGACAAGAATCGCTCTGTCGCATCCACCGCGACCACGTGCAGTCCAAGCTTGTCCCGCAAGTTCTGCTGCACTTTTTCAAATTCGTTTTTTCGCAGTACGCCGTTGTTCACGAAGACACAAGTGAGTCGAGGGTGGCCCGTCCTTGTCGCGCTCTTTGCGACAGGGCGGGGATTTTGATCTTCGCCGTCCCGCAGCGCCCGATCCACCAGCGTCGCTGCAACGGCCGAATCTACACCGCCAGAAAGCGCGCAGATGGCGCGTCCCGGGCCCACCTGCTCGCGCACAGCGCTCACCGTCGCATCAACGAAATGCTGTGGAGTCCACGTTGCCTCGGCTTTGCAGATGTTCAACACGAAATTGCGAAGGATGTCGGTACCGCGCTTGGTGTGATGAACCTCGGGATGGAACTGCACCGCGAACAATCTCCGCGCTTCATTTTGAATTCCCGCAACAGCGCTCGGCGACTTCGCTATCAGATTGAAGCCCGCGGGGAGTTCGAGCGCTTCGTCGCCATGTGACATCCACACTTCAAGAGATTTCGGCAGGCCGGAGAAAAGCTCGGAATTGTCGATTACCTCGACCTGAGCATGCCCGTATTCGCGATGCTTCGCGGCCCGAACTTTTCCACCGAGCGTGTGCGCCATGAACTGCAAGCCGTAGCAGATTCCAAGCACCGGTACTCCAAGTTCGAACACGCGCGGATCGGCTGCGGGCGCATCTTTGTCATACACCGACGAAGGTCCACCAGAAAGAATGATCCCGGCAGGATTTTGTTTCTTGATTTCTCCGATTTTCGAGTTGCAGGGAAGGACGACCGAGAAGACGTTCTGTTCGCGCACGCGGCGCGCAATGAGTTGCGAATATTGAGCGCCAAAATCGAGGACAACGATTGATTGGGTTTCCACGAACGAGTTTCTCAGATCGGGATGACGCTGTAAAGACCAACTCAGGTTGCCGGCAGGGGCATGTCGCTGAGAATCAATTCATTTTGATCCACAGAAGCACTTCCTCCCGTCGGACTGAACAGCATCGGCTCGCGCGGAAGCACGACCGGCACATCTTTCCCGCCAGCTATCCAGAGATATGCCGCAAGCCGACCGGTATAGAGCAAATCCGCCACGGCGCAATAGAGTGCGATGACCATCAATTCCAAGGTCAGAGTCGCACCGGTTCCGATGAGGTTTACCTGACCGAGCACGGTGAATACTGCTCCGAACGCAACCAGGAACGCGCCCAGGTGTGGCAGCCCGAACCAGATTCCCACGGCGATCACCGACCCCAAGTTCTGCCGATACCAGCGGACAGTCTGTCTCAAAGCTATCAGTGCATCCGATCCCTCAAGGACCACGAAGAGTCCCGCAGTTGATAGTAGCCAGTTGATAATCGCCCATGCCAGGCAAACGAGTAAGAACAGCGCAAGCCCAGCCCGGAAGATTCCTGCTACAGAGGAATGTGTTGAAGCCCATACGCCATTCGGCAAAAGAAATGAACCAACACCAGCGACTACAGCCGCCAGGGCCACCGCTGCGCGAATAAAGTTCAACATCGCGAGGGATGAAAATCTTCCCAGCCAGCCATCGGCGCTATGCACTTCAAATTCTGCCGCGATCGATCTCAGTGTCACTAGCCGGCCGAGCGAGGCAATCACAATCCACGCGACCGTCATCGCAATGGCCAGCACAATGCCGCTTTCAGTAAATCGCAGAGCGCTGCCGTGAAAAATTCGCTGCAGTGCACGCAAGACGAGCGCTGGTTGCTGCGTCCCCAGCAGCAATCGGTCAAGTTTATTTACATGGAGGGTGTTCGCGTACTCTGTAAGCAGCGCGGCCAGCAGAAACCAGCCGCCCACGCCAACCGTCCAACGCGAAACGATTTCGGCGAAGGGGATTGCCGGCCGGCGAAAGATCAGCCGGAAGCCCTGTGCCGTCGGAAAATACTCATGCTTTAGTTTGTGCACGTGGCGTCAGACCCGAACCGCTCTGACGTCCAGATATTCAACTTCGACTTTCGTGGTGCCATCATGGGCGAGGTTGTTCTCGGTCCAGAGTTTTTCCAGCTCTGAAGCCATTGCCTCCTGCCCGGCTTTGTCCAGGCGGGCGAACGACGCCTGTGTGGGACCAAAATACTGACGAAAAAAAGCAACGACTTCCTTCGGGCTGAACGGGAAAT
>DAIPJJ010000162.1:0-9780 GCA_036770325.1 Terriglobales bacterium | reverse complement strand
GGCTGCACAGTTTGCCGGATTCCCTCTGATGCACGAGGTCGATCCACCCGTATGCGCCCCCGTCACAGTCTGCTATTCGGACAACGGCACCGTAAATCCAGCACAGCCGAAAGTTGACGATCAGGCGGCGCTGTCGCGCCTATACCCAGTCACGTCGCAAAACCTGGCCAGTTTCCCCGGAAAGAAAATCTTTTCGCAGACGACTGCGCGGATTCACGGCAGCGTTTACTTCACTGATGCAAACGGCGCCGCGGGGCAGCCGATGCAAGGCGTTAACGTCGTCGCGCGATGGATTGATCCTTCCACCGGGCAGCCGTCCGGCTCTGCGGTTGTTACATCCATCTCGGGATTTCTATTTTGCAGTGACGCGGGAAACATAGTCACCGGTTTCACGGATGCCGCGGGCAACGATTTGAACCGTTTTGGATCGAACGACTCCGCGGTTGAAGGGTTCTTCGATCTCGCCGGACTATCGGTTCCAAATGGCGCAAGCAGCGCGCAGTATCAGCTCAGTGTCGAAGCAGTTGATCCCCTGTGGTCAACTCATGCCGGGCCGTACGGCTCGACGTCGCAAGTGCAGCCATCAGGAACAGCACAGCAAATCACGGTCACCGTAGCTCTGGGTGGAGATGTGCAGCAGGACATCCTTATGCAAGGCAGCGCCGTGCAAAAGCAGCAATGGTATGGCTCGACGACTTACGCCTCTCCCAAGCCGCTTCCGACATCCGGCAATTGGTCGGGGGCGCTTTCCGCGTACGGCGACGTTGACTTCTTCCAATTCTCTGCGCAAGCGAATCGAAGTTTATCGGTGATCGTGAATGCCATCGACGATTCCAACAATCTCTCAGACTCAAAAATAGCGCCCGTGATTGGAATGTGGGCCCTGGCAGATCCAGGTCCGTCTCCTGCGCCAGCGAACACGCCTTCGGCATTCAACACAGCGTTCGCAGGAGAAACGCGGCTGGATGCGCAAATTTTTCAGAGCACGACTTTCCGGCTGGGTATTGCCGACTATCGCGGCGATGGACGCCCAGATTACCGCTATAAGGCACGCGTGCTCTATGGCGACAACATCACGCCCGCACGAGCAAGCGTGGCAGGTGGCACGCCCATTACGATCAGTGGTCTCGGCTTGCAACCAAATACCGCGGTGCAGGCTGCGGGCCAGTCCGCGCCAGTGCTCGCATCCTCTGCAACTCAGTTGCTGGTGAATACGTCAGCAGTTCGAGACGGAACGTATGATGTGGTGCTTAATGATTCGAGTTCCGGCGGACAATCCAACATGACCGGCGTGCTTACAGTCGGCGCGGGCCCGACGGACACAATCAAGATGCTGAGCGGCGCAAATCCCGCAACTCCGGTCGGCGGTCAGGCACCTGTGCCTTTTGCCGTGCAGGTCGTAGGCGCAGATGGAACGACTCCAGTTGCAGGAGCAAGTGTTCAGTTCAACTCTTCGCCACCGGTGGCGCTATCAGCATGTTCTGGCGCAGCAAGTTGTACGGTGCTGACCGATCACAGTGGTAGTGCCTCGACCTATATGACTCCTCTTTCGGCAGGTGTCATTTCCCTGAACGCGAAGCTTGCGCCGGCTTCGTATTCCACTCCGAAGCAAGTACAGGCAACACTGCTGGCAACCACCTCCCAACTCGATCTCTCTTTGCTCACTCCGCCCCTCTGGATTGCGCAAGGTGCAACCATAACGCTGCCGATCACTGCACGGCTCATGTCGAACGGCGTTGCAGTCTCGGGCGCGATGCTGAATTACCAGGTTACGGCTGGGTCGGGCAATTTGAGTGCGGCTTCGGCTCAGACAGATTCGACCGGCAGTGCTTCCGTAAATCTGCAGGTCAATTCATTAACCGCCTCAGTCCGCGTCACCGTCTGCGCAGCGCCCAATAACACCCCGTGCCAGGTGCTCAATGCGACAACCGTTCAAACTTCGTCGCTGCGATTGCAGGCTGTTGCCGGGACTTTGCAGGTCGCAGGCGCGGGCGGAAGCTTTCAGCCGGTTTCAGTCCGCGTAGTTGACTCCTCTTCTCCGCCGCATCCGGTACTCGGAGCAAGCGTCGCGTTCGTCGCCTATATCGGTCGAATTACAGGCAACGAGCCGATCGTGTGGGCAGGACAGTCGACCATTTCGCAGCCAGCGATGCCGGTCATCCTGGCCGAGTCACAACTCACCATTGAATCAGATGTGAACGGTATTGCAGACTTTCCGATTTCGACTGCAGGGGTTTCGGGCAACGTAGCGATTGTGGGATCGGCGACCGCGGGGGCAGCCAGCGTTGAATTCGAAGCACAACAGATAGGGCCGTGAATGCCCCGGGCTTAGAGCAGAATGTGTTGAAGAGGAATGTAAGCCCCATCAGTGAATGATTACCGTCTCAGAGGACGCATGAACGCTCTTCCACATGAAGGAAGCCAAATCCGCAAAAAACAGATGGCCGGAGATTCCGGCTTTCTGTTTATGGCGATATCGCGCCGAATCTTCTAGGCTGCTTTTCCTTTCGCCTCTACCGGGATGGCTCCTAGCTGTTGCAGCATTCCAAGTCCGTCCCAGTTGTTCCAACTTTCTATACCCTTACCGTTCCTGAAGCGTGCAATGCTGATCCCTGTAAGCGACATCGGAAGCCCGGTTGCGGCCAAGGTTGGCAGGTCTCCGCGATGCGTGCCGATTACGTTCCAGCGGATCGCGACCATGTCCCCCTCGGCGATCATGTGCTCAATTGTGAAGTGAATGTCGGGGAATGCCCGATGGTAGAGCGTGACGAACTGTTTGTATGCCTCAACGCCTCGCTGCGGTTCTGGCAATGACGCGTCATTGTGGACGTACTCGTCTGCCACAAGTTCGTCGACTGTGTTGAGATTTTTTTGGTTCCAGACCTCTTCAAATATTCGGCGGCAGTTTTCTTTGTTGTCGGCCATGTAATCCTCTCCTTCTTGTTCCTCTTGAATTGCTCGCGTGACGAGCGCAAGGTGGACGGCCAAAAGAAGCAGCGCAATTATGTGCCTTTCTGGTCGGTTTTGCCAACTTTTGTTTCTAGGAGCTTAGAGGGTACAGAGCTCGGCCTGCGCCCTCGCGCGTGAACATCATTCTGCGTTATCGGCACGGCTAAAACGTGCCCTTGCCGGACGTGCTGATGCGAACAAATGCAAGGTTGCTATTCGACTCTTTGTAATTTCCCCGTCAGTCGCTCAGGGCAGGCACTCTGAAGTCGCTATTCAATATCGGCAGACGGCCAGACTCGCCGTATGCATGGACAATATTATTTAGCTTGCCTGCCGGATCAATTTCTCGATTGGAGTTGGGAAGCGGGTCTCAAAGTCGAGCAATTTAGCCCATAGCGGCGTGATCTTTATCCGAGCCATCTGTTTGTACATTCCGCGCACTCCAGCCTCAAATTCATCCCATTGATCGGGGGCTACACTTTTCCTGGATGCTTCGAGATATTCGGGCGGCACGCCATCCACGATGTCGATAGCGGCAGAGCCTCGTACGAGCAAAACATGCGGCGGAAAAGTTTCCGTATCAATCGTTAACGCCACCTTCGGGTTTGCACGTAAGGCTGGCACTTTCGGCGCGTGCGGCACCGTTGCAAGCACAAACTGGGCCCCATTCCAGAGGAAACCAATAGGAATTGCGCGCGGGAACCCGTCCGGGCCAACGTAGGCAAGCCGCGCCGGAATACGTGATTGCATCAGTTTTTGCGCCAGGGGATCGCTAAGCACCCGCTTGACGTCTTGTTCTTGCATATCGTGTCCTTCTTACTTGGTTTGACCGCTAACCAAATAGACGCAGCCGTTCGCCTTCGCGATTCGCGTTTTGGAACATTGTCGGCAGGAGCATGACGCTCGGCTACACCGCGAGATTTTGAATCTCTTTCGGCACGACTAAAAAAGGACGGGACATCCTCGGGTTTGTCGGAATAAAATTCCCATGCCTTCGACTCCGCTCAGGGTAGGCTCTGCCTCACAAAAGACGCAAGACAAGGGGAGACCGGCTTTTAAATCATTTCGCGGACAAGAGTGTCGCGCGGCATGAATCATTCGGAACTGCCGGACTGGCGTGCGGCTCTCCGCTCCTTCATTTGTTCTTTCCGTTCCTGTTTCAGCTCTTCGTATTTCTGCTTCTGCTCGTCGGTGAGAAGAGCTTCGATTTTCTTGTCACTATCGGAGATGATCGATTTCATCTCGCGGCCTTTCTTTCGCCGCCGCTCTGAACTTTGCGCAAGCTGCTTCAGCTTTTCCTGACGATCGGCAATGATCGGCGTGATCTTGGCCTTCTGGTTGTCAGAGAGCGAGAGCTTGCTATCCATTTTTGCGACCACCTGATCAGGGCTCGGCATACTCCGAGCATGTTGGTCCGCGTCCTGAGCGCAAAGGACTCGGGGAGCTAAGGCTACGAGTGCAAGCAGGCAGATGATTGAGAACAGCAACTTCTTCACAGTTATCCTCCTTGCAAAAAGTGTAATTAAGGCAAATGTGAAGCAGTCTCTGAATCGTGTAAAGAATTGTCCAATCGTTGGCTGGTCTCGAGGCTTGCCCTTCTGATTCCATCGCAATTACTTTCTAATTACATCCTGTGAATATTTGCAACGCAGTCGTGCGGTACTCTGCTTGTACGTGAAACGTTGGTGAGCTGAACGTCACCATTTCTATGACGCAATTCGCACAAGCGGAGTGATTCCATGCCCACGGGACTTGATCGTCTGCAACACATCGTTGTGCTCATGATGGAGAACCGGTCATTCGACCACATGCTCGGGTCGTTGCCTGGCATTGGCGGACTGGATGATGCATCTGCTTATACCAACCCCGACGCGAGCGGAAATATTGTGAAGCCACAACCGCAGGCCGCATTTCAGGCGCAGTTGCAGCCAGACCCGGACCATCACTTCCCTGCTGTCGATCTGCAGCTTTATGGCAAGGGCAGCAACCCGAGTGATCCGAACCGCCAGCCGAACAATCAGGGCTTCGTGTTGAGCTACTACAACCAGCAGCAGAACGTGAAGCATTCGCAAGTGATCATGTATTACTTCCCGAAAGAGAAGCTGCCTGTGCTGACGACACTCGCACAGGAGTTTGCCGTTTTCAACCGCTGGTTCGCATCGATTCCGGGACCGACGATCTGCAACCGCGCGTTCGCTCACTACGGAACTTCATTCGGGCGTGTGGACCTGAATCCGATCTATCCGCCGGAAACGATCAAGAGCGTCTACACGCGGCTCATCAACGCGAACCCGAAACGCACGGCTAAGGTCTATTACTATGACCAGACCAGTTCGACAATGGAAGTCGCGAATCTGCTGCAGAATCAGCCCGAGCTATTCGGCACCTACAGCCAGTTCCTGCACGATTGCGAGAACGGCAATCTGCCGGATTACTCATTCATAGAGCCCAATTACAACGATCACCAAGGGGACAGCGGCGAGGAGGTCGCGAACGATCAGCACCCCGACCACAACGTGCAGCAAGGCGAGGTATTCATTGCGTCGATTTACCAGGCGATCAAGAACAACCCGAAGCTGTGGGAGAGCACGGCGTTGTTGATCACCTATGACGAGCACGGAGGCATTTTCGATCATGTGCCGCCCCCGAAGTGCATTGCCGACAAATTCAAGGCCGATGGCAACGCCACCGGAACCGGCGTTGAATTTCACTTCGATCGACTGGGCGTGCGCGTGCCAACGATTCTGGTCTCGCCGTGGGTTCCGAAAGGAAAAGTTGTCGATCGTGTGTTCGATCATGCATCGATACCGGCAACGGTGACGAAATTTTTTGTTGGCGATTACACAGGAGACCGATCCCCGCGCGAGATCAATGCCGATATTTTCATTGAACCGCAGGGGCCGAATGTAGATCCGGCGAGGAATGTTTTGTCGGAAACCACGATGCGGACGGACTGTCCGGACTTCGACGCTTAGAGAAATGTTAAGCACCTGAGAGTTTCGCGCAACAGATAAGGAGTGTTTGCGATGGCTGTGATTCACGTGCCCCGACCAAAAAATGCCTACAACCCCGATCGCCCTTTGGGATCGTTGCTGAAGACGCAGGTCGAACATTTGCGCGAGGCAGAAAGCAAACTGCCGCTGCGTTATCGCCAAAAGATTGGCACTTACATCAAGGCAATCAAGACCGAGGGCGAAGCCGCGATCTACATTCGCAAAGTCACTGAAGCCATCCATGCCGCGCACGCCGATGCCGAACGGGCGAGGAGCACTCCCAAACGCAGACCGACTCCAAGGCGCGACCAGGTGATCGAGATTGCGGCTGCCGCTGGCAAAAGTCGTGGACAAAAAAGTAAGCGCAAACGGGCGGCCAAGAAATCCAAGTTCCAGAAGTCCAAGTCAAAGAAGCGCGCGAGCACTACGCGTCGAAGGAAGTAACAGGAGGAAGGTGATGCGGTGGATCGCAGTAGCGCTTTTATTGACGATGTCAACCCTTGCCCTCGCCCAGAATGAAAGCTGGGTGCATGCCGATTTCCGGCGTGAAAAGGAGCGGGTCGCTGATGCCTGCACGCTACACAGCATCATGAGCGTGGGCGGTTGCGCCTATACGCTGTTCACCGATCATCCTTTACACATTGCTGCGGGCAGCATGCCGCCGCAAAACGGGTTTGGGCTCGGCCTTGCATACGTTGCAAATCGCAACACCGAGAACTGGCGCCTGAGCTGGGACGTTGACGCCGTTGGCGCGACGAGTGGAGCATGGCGAGCCGGGGGATACCTGAAGCTGATTCACACGCCAGTGCAGCCAATTCGTATAAGCACGCCCGGTTCTGGCGGGACCTCCAGCGCGAAGAAGCACCAGGTCAGCGTTCATCCTTTTACCGTTTTCAACCTTTACGCGCAGAGTATTTCGCTCAACAAGATCAACTATTTCGGACTTGGCAATGACAGTTCGTTGCTAGGCGCGTCGGTATTTGGGATGACGCAAACGATTGTCGGCGGAAGCGTGATCAAGCCGATTTTCGAGCTGCCATCGCTCAGCAAGCTGAACCTGTCGCTTTTCGGCGAAGTGAATGGGCGTTTCGTGAACATCCGCCCCGAGCACGGACAATCCGCGCCATCGATTGAAGCGCTCTACACTAACGCAACCGCCCCGGGGTTGAGCGCGCAACCGGGATTTCTGCAGCTTGGCGAGGGGATCCGCATCAAGCCGGTAATCGCCGACTATCTCGAACTCAACTATTCCGGCAGCCTGCAGCAGTTCGTGGCGCCTTCGAATTCGCAAAATACTTTTGAACGATGGACAGTCGACCTAAATCACACTTTCTATCTTTATGGCTACACCGAATCCGCCCCAAAAACAGGAACGATGACCGGTCCAGATGAGTGCGCTCCCAGCGGCCAGAATTGCCCCGAGGTCTCGCGTTCACGAAATCTGAATGGATCGATTGGCGTGCGGCTACTGCTTTCGGAATCGATGAACTCCGCTGCGAACGTGCCTTTCTATTTTCAGCAGACCCTTGGCGGGCAGGACATCGACAGCAATCTCACGCTCCCCAGCTATCAGGACTACCGGTTTCGGGCGCCAAATCTTCTGCTGCTGCAGGAGAACTTTGAGCATTCGATCTGGGGACCTTTCGGCCTAAAGTTTATGGCTGATCAGGGGCGAGTCGCTTTGACGCACGGAGACCTTGGCTTCAGTCATCTGCGGCATAGCTTCGCCGGCGGCTTGACGCTGCGAGCCGGTGGTTTCCCCATGGTGCAGATGATGTTTGCCTGGGGCGGCCCCGAAGGACATCACAATATTTTCAACATGAACACTTCGCTCCTGGGTGGAGGCGCGCGGCCGGCACTGGATTAGCTTCTCCAATATCTATCGGCTGCTGGTGTTCGCATTGCACTCAGCGTGCATCCGACCTCGCTTGCTCCCGGCCGGAGCCATAACCAAAGTGCCACGCGTTTACCGGGAAACGACAACCTCAGGCAACGCCCAAGCTATAATCAAATGAGAGTCGACGACTAGGAGTCTTCATGCCCTTACAGAAAACCGAGAACATCTGGCACAACGGAAAGTTGATTGGCTGGGAAGATGCCAAAGTGCACGTCATGGCGCACGTGATTCACTATGGCTCCTCGGTTTTTGAAGGTGTGCGATGCTACGCTCCGCCTTCAGGGCCCGCGATTTTTCGCGCGTACGAGCACATGGACCGGCTGCTCGATTCAGCCAAGGTTTATCGCATGGACGTCAGTTTTACGCGCGAAGAACTGGTAAAGGCGATGATCGAGTTGGTCCGCAAAAACGGCGTGTGGCCGTGCTATGTGCGTCCGGTGGTTTTCCGCGGATATGGCGACGCGGGTGTGTCTCCAAACAATTGCCCAGTTGAGTGCTACATCGTGAACTACCCCTGGGGCAAGTACCTGACCCAGGATGATGCTGGCGTCGATGTCTGCATTTCTTCGTGGACGCGCATCGCTCCGAACACATTGCCCGCGCTCGCTAAGGCCGGCGCCAACTATATGAACTCGCAGCTCATTCGCATGGAAGCGACCGTGAATGGCTACGTTGAAGGAATTGCTCTCGACGCAAACGGCTACGTCAGCGAAGGGTCGGGCGAGAACGTGTTCGTCATTCGCCAGGGCGTGCTGCAAACTGCGCCGCTCGGCAATTCGGTTCTGCCCGGAATCACTCGCGACTCAGTGCTGAAACTGGCACGCGAAATGGGAATTCCTGTGGTTGAAGCGGGAATTCCACGTGAGATGCTGTACATAGCCGATGAAGCCTTCTTCACCGGGACAGCCGCTGAAATTACACCGATCCGCTCCGTCGATAGAATTAACGTCGGCAAAGGGAATGTTGGGCCAATCACGAAGGCGCTGCAGCGCGAATTCTTCGGAATCGTGAACGGCACGCAACCGGACCGCCATCACTGGCTGACTTCGGTCCCGGTCACGAGCAAGCAACCGGTGGGCGTGTAAGAGCCGACTCGCTGGCAATTGCTATTTAGTTCTGCGGCCCGCTTGAGCCCGGAGGCGGCCGGGAGCAGCCCAGCGCTCTCCCCATTTCTACCCACGCCCTGCTATACTCCCTGCGCAATTTCCAACACAGGAGGTAACGATGCGTATCGTTGCATGTTCAACGGCAATCGCAGTTCTGGTCGTCGGCACGCTGTTTTCGCCTGCGCGCGCCGAGGACAAGATGGTCCACAACACCCTCGCAACCAGCAAGTTCGCAAACTTCCCCGGACTCCCAACCTGCACGATGGGGGCCGTGCAAAGTGGAGATCCTTCGAGCGGAGCTTCAGTCATCCTGGTGAAGGCAACCAGCGGATGCGTGGTTCCGTGGCACTGGCACACCCCGACAGAACAGCTAATGATCGTAAGTGGACGTGCGAAGGCCGAGATGAAAGATGGCTCGCCGGCCGCAGTGCATGCGGGAGATTACCTGAGCATGCCCTCGAAGAGCCCTCACCAGTTCACGTGCGTGTCAGCCTGCACCTTTTTCGTGGCCAGCGATGCCGCGTTCGATATTCATTACGTGGATGCGAGCGGAAATGAAATCCCCGCGGAGCAAGCGCTGAAAAAGAGCAGCAAAATGCCGGCCAAGAAGCCCGCCCCCAAAAGCGAATGAAGTTATAGGTCGCCGCGCGGGAATCTGCGCCGGACAGCTCTTGGAATCGGCTGTCGTTAAACGATGAGGCAGCCGGTTCCAAATCTATCTTGTATGCCCGGTGGCTTACAGGCCGGTTTGCTAAAATCAAAGTGCCGCTTGTGTTTCCCGCTTGCTGCCCCCTCGTTCAACGGCAGGACAGCTGACTCTGGATCAGCATATCGG
>DAIPJJ010000287.1:0-3400 GCA_036770325.1 Terriglobales bacterium | reverse complement strand
GCCGCCGCTGGGCCGATGAGTTTGTGAGTTTCAAACTAGTTGGCCCTGATGGCAACGAAGTACCATGGCAGGGCGAGATGCGAGCCGGCTATAAGGGATACTCTCCCTCAGATTTCACTGTGTTGGGACAATACAAGGAAATCGACGCGAACAGAACCATTTCGCTGAAAGACGGAACAGGGTTTGCCTTCAACAGGCCTGGTCAATACTCGCTCACCGCAGAATTTTCTATGGGGCCCCCAGAAAACTTCGCTCGGTTTGCAGGCCAAGCGAAGCCTCCAATGGGCACTTTCCACTCAACGAAACTGGCGTTTTGCATAGAAGCATGCATTCTTGAATCTCTTCAGGTGCGCAGCAATCCCCCGCGATCAGCTCTTGACGCTGTGCGCGTGTTCTACACCTACATCACCAGATACCAACAGCTCGGAATTCCTTCTGGACACGCAAAGAAGGCGCTCTGGCCGCTCCTCAGCAAGCGACTTGCTCAGCAGCTCGACAACCTCGAAGCCTGTGACGAAGATTATTACCGGCGCTACGGCGAGATTCTTCGCGCCAGGACAATCAAGCCCGCAACACCTTGGTTGGAGGAAGGTTTGTTCACAGGGCCAAATGATGCAGCAACTCCATCCACGTTTCGCATTCTCGGCAGCAGGTCCGTAGGAGAAAACCGCGTCGACAGTCTGCTTGCCTTCAAAGAGGACTGGGGCGACTCTGAGGGTGACGTAACCGCGATTCTAGAGGACAACCGGTGGGTCATCGATGACTACGTAGCAATGTACGAGAACGACGAACTCAGTCGTCTGTCTAAAGGATATCCGGAGTGCAACGGTGGTCAGTGGGTCGGAGAAAAACTCTACTGAGTGTGCCGACCGCAAATCTATTTGCAGCGTTCCGACGTGCACAGTAAAATAGCAACGTCGAAAAGAGCATTGGCGGGCTGGTAGTCCTGCCTCCGCGATCAGCGCGGAAAATCGTCACCGGCGGTATACCGACGGCAACCACGGCAAGGGAAGGGTATCGCCCTTCCCTGGTCGCGAGGGTGACGATACATCCAAGCGACTCCATTTTGAAAATAGGAGTCCACATGACTACCACTATCAACCACATCAATCTTGCTGTAACCAACCCCGCCGACGTGGCATCGTTTTTCGAGCGAGTACTCGCCTTTCGGCGCACAGAGGTCAGAGGCGAAGGACGGCTCATCGTTCTTCAATCTTCAGAAGGCTTCGTGTTGACCTTAATGAAGGACAAGAGCGTCCGAGCGGATGCCTATCCCACAACCTTTCACCTGGGCGTACTTCAACCTGACCAGGAGTCGGTCATCGAACTCGCACGGGTCAGCGCAGAAGCCGGATTCGGTAATCACGCGCCATCACTAATGCGAGGAGACACGTTCGGTTTTTACGTTCAATTACCGGACGGGATCCAGGTAGAGATTTCAGGACGAGCGGCCCAACCTTCTGGTGCTTAGTCGACCGGGTTGGGGCGGGTTGGCCCACTCTTTCCGCTACCCCAAGAGAGGCTGCCCCACCCTTCGCGGGGTTCGAAGGGTGGGAATACAGCAGTGTCCGAGCCACACGTTGTCACCGCCAGCTCTGCGCTCCTCAACTACGTGCGGACACGTAACGGAAATTACACTTCTTAGACATTTCTGTACAAATAAAGTGGTTCGCTGCACCAGCTCTGGTGCTAATATCAGCAACAATCTTTACACATTCAGCCGCCGCGCTCGGGGCGGTCTCCTTGTGCGAAGCCGTTCAACGCAGGAGGCCCATATGTCGAGCTACCCAGTCTCCGGTTCTCCCATCCACCAACAACCTCACGCTGTACCCTACTGCAACGATCCTGATTGCGAATATTGCAAGCAATTGCGCGATGTTCAGGAACTGATTCGCATGCACAATTTGGCGGCGCTAGACACCCCTAGTCTAGACACGTCAAACGAGGACGCGTCAAATAGCGGCATGCCGAATAACGAAGACACGCCAACCGATCTGTAATTCGAGGGAGGCCGGGTGGGTTCTTGGGGGAGGGCCGCCCGGTCTCCCTGCTTTTTCCTTAATAAAAACCCTAGCCATCGCGGAGTGTATGCCGCGCAATGTCTGTCAGGATCGGAGATTCCGATCCGAGGGTGGCACATTCCGGCAGCCAGCAGCACAGAACCGGTGGCACATTCCGGCACATCACCGGCAACTGCAACTTCTGCTAGCATCGTCTAAGTTTGCTACGCAGTCCCTCAAAGTCCTGCAAGCAAGGAGGCAAACTGTGCTCACGGACCTGCTCTCCCGCTGGCCGCTCATTCAGCAGATCAAAACTGGCGCCAATGGCAACGGCACCGAATCGATGTCGGAGCGCACGCGGAATTTAAAGCCGAAAACACACGGAGCACAAGTAGCACGGTCCATCTGCCCTTATTGCGGAGTCGGTTGCGGACAGCTTGCTTACCACAAAGATGGAAAGCTGATTTCGATCGAAGGCGATCCTGAGTCGCCGATTTCGCGCGGGCGCCTCTGCCCCAAGGGCGCCGACACATTCGAGCTGCATACCCACCCCGGCCGTTTGCAGAAAGTGAAATACCGCCGGCCATACTCGACGAAATGGGAAGAACTCGAACTTGAGACAGCGATGGACATGGTCGCCGAGCGGCTGTGGGATTCGCGCGAGCGCACGTTCCAGGAGAGGCAAGACGGCGACATCGTCATGCAGACCAAAGCCATCGGCCACCTCGGCGGCGCGACCCTCGACATTGAAGAAAATTACCTGATCAAAAAACTTTTCGCCGCCGGCCTGGGAATGGTGTGCATCTCCAACCAGGCCCGTATATGACACTCCTCTACCGTTCCAGGTCTTGGGACGAGCTTTGGAAGGGGCGGGGCGACGACTGCGCAACAAGACCTGAGTAATGCGGACGCGATCCTTATTATGGGATCGTCGATGGCGGAGAATCATCCGGTCGGGTTCCAGTGGGTGATGGAAGCTCGCGAACGCGGGGCGAAGATCATTCACGTCGATCCGCGGTTCACGCGAACGTCGGCGATGGCGGACATCTGGGTTCCGCTGCGCGCGGGTAGCGACATCATCTTCCTGGGCGCGCTGATCAACTACGTGCTCGCGAATAATAAAGAATTCCGCGACTACGTTGTGCATTACACCAATGCAGCAACTCTGCTGCGCGACGATTTCAAAGACACGGAAGATCTGGATGGAATGTTCTCTGGCTGGAATGCCGAGAAGAAGCAATACGACCCGGAGAGTTGGCTGTATCGCGGCGCGCCAGTGAAAGGCGGAGGCAAAGGGCAGAAACCCGGCCATGCGGGCGCGGGCGGTGGTCATGGTAAAGACCGAGGTGGCGAAGCGCAGGAAGCGAACAAGTTTGAATCAGACCCATCGCTCGAAGATC
>DAIPJJ010000161.1:0-9837 GCA_036770325.1 Terriglobales bacterium | reverse complement strand
TGGAAATCGAATTGGCCAATGTGGAGAAGGCCAATCTGGTGCCGGAGATTTGAAAGAAGCAATTAGCTTTTAGCCTTTAGCTCTTAGCTTGAACCGTTGGGTTTGGTTAAAAGCTAAGAGCTAACAGCTAAGAGCTGGATTTTTTATGGCAAGCGAGCTCTACAACACAATTGACGCCCTGAGCAGGGAAAAAGGAATCGATCCGCAGATTGTAGTCAGCGCGGTGGAAGACGCCATTGTTGTCGCTACGCGCAAGTACTACAAGTCTCAGGAGAACCTGCGCGCACAGCTCGATAAAGACACCGGCAAGATCCGCGCATTTGCGGTGAAGAGCATCGTCGAGTCACCTGAGCAGATCGAAGATTCGAACCTGCAGATCACAATAGACGACGCGCGCAAATCCGACCCGAACGCCGAGGTGGGTGGCGAGTTCATCATTCCGAGAGAGACGGAAGGAATTCTCGGACGCATCGCTGCGCAGCTTGCGAAGCAGGTGATTTTCCAGAAAGTTCGCGAGGCCGAGCGCGATACGGTTTACAACGAGTACATCGGCCGCGTCGGCGAAATCGTCAATGCGACGGTTAAGCGGATCGAAGGGCCGGATGTGATCTTCGATATCGGCAAGGCCGAAGCGCGCATGCCCCGCAAGGAACAATCGCGGCTTGAGTCGTTCGCGATGGGCGAACGTGTGCGTGTGGTCATCGCTCGCGTGGAGAAAGCTTCAAAAGGTCCGGGTGTTGTGGTTTCACGCGCGGCGCCGGAACTGGTTCAGCATCTGTTCCAGACCGAAGTTCCGGAGATTTACGACAACACGGTTGTAATTCGCGCCATCGCGCGCGAAGCCGGGGAACGTACCAAGATCGCGGTCATGTCGAAAGACAAGGAAGTGGATGCGGTCGGCGCCTGCGTCGGCATGAAGGGCATGCGCGTGCAATCGATCATCCGCGAGCTGCGTGGAGAAAAGATCGACATTATCGAATACCACGAAGATCCGGTTACCTTCGCTGAAAAGGCGCTCCAGCCGGCCAAAGTCAGCCGTGTCACTGTGATCGATGCAATGGAGAAGCACCTGGAAGTCGTGGTGGACGATAGCCAGCTCTCGCTCGCAATCGGCAAGAAGGGCCAGAACGTCCGCCTGGCTGCGAAGCTGCTTGGTTGGAAGATCGATATCAAGAGCGAAGAAGAGAAGCGCCAGGAAGTCGAAGCGCAGATGGCGGAACTTACCAGCGCGACAGCTACTCCGCTTGAGAGCGTCGAAGGACTCGGCGAAGGCCTGGTAGAGAAACTTAAGAACGCCGGAATCTCGACGGTTGAAGCCTTGGCAGACATGACGCCAGAGCAGCTCGAAGCGATCGAAGGAATCGGCCCCAAAACGGTGGAAAAAATCAGCGTTGCGGTCAATAATTATTTCGCTGCTCTCGAAGGTGGAGAAGCCATGGCCCTGCCCGAGAATGAAGGCGAGGGCGTGGCGGAGGCAGCTCCCGAAGAGAGTTCCGAACAGGCTGCTGGTACGGGCGAGGAGACTGCGGTTGAGTCTGAGGCCGGCGCGGCGGAGTTGAGCGCGGCAGAAGGTACTCAGGAAGAATCCGAAGCTGCCGGCCAGGAATCAGAACAGGTTGAGGGCGAAGAATCGCCTGAGACGGCAGAAAAGAACGAATAGTGGTCAGTGGCTAGTGCTTAGTGGCTAGTCTGCCGGTGCGTTTTTGAAACTGACCACGAGCCACTGGCAACTGACCACTACACCGTGAGGTTGATATGAAGACTTAGCGGGACAGTCCGGAGGGACAAAGAGGCGGATGAGTAAGATTCGAATTAACGATCTGGCGCGAGAGCTGGAAGTAAAGAGCAAAGCAATTCTCGATGTACTCGCCGAGGTGGGCGTCACCGAGAAGAAGACGCACTCCAGCTCGCTCGAAGACCACGAAGCAGAGAAGGTACGCGCGCATTTTCAGTCCTCCGGCAACGGACAGGGCTCAAAGTCCTCTCGCGCCGCGCGCCCCGAAGCAGAGGGACTCAAGCCGAAGATCGATCTCTCGCACATCTCCAAGCCCGGCGATGTGATGAAAGCCATTCTCGCCAAGCAACAGGCGGCCGCGCCGCAGCCAGCAGCTCCAAGCAAGCCACCAGCGCCTCCGGCACAAGAAGCTAAGCCCGCTGCACCGGTTACAAAACCGACTGCTGCTCCGAGTGCTCCGGCAGCCAGCGCGCCTCCACGAGCTGTGGCGCCGGCTGCGCCTCCGCGGCCCGCGGCTCCGGTTGCGCCAGTGCAGCCGACGCAGGTAGCGCCACCGGCAGTTCAGCAGCCACCGCGGCCGGCAACTCCGGTCACAACTGCTGCACCCGCAGCTTCAGCGCCGCAAGCTCCAGCGCAAACTCCGCCGCCCCAATCTGCGCGACCCACAGTCACGCCGGGACAGCCGATTCGCCCGCAACAGCCCGGGCCTCGCGTGATCATGCCGCAGACCGGCCCACGTCCCGTATATCAGGCGCCACCACCGCGTCCGGCTCAGGGCCCGCAGGGAGCAAGGCCAGCAGGAGTCCAGCCTGGTCAACCTATTCGTCCGATGGGAAACAGGCCCGCGCCGGGCCGCCCCGTTCCGGGACAACCCATTTTTCAACGTTCGCGTCCGGCAGGTGCCAGCGCACCCGGAGCACGTCCTCCGCTTCGTCCCGGCGAGCGCCGACCCATGCATCCGACGCGCCAGGGTGGACTCGGTCCGCGTCCCATTGGCGTAGGCCCCGGCCTTCCGCCGCCCGGACCAACCCGTCCCGGCAGCCGTCCTGGCGGGCCCTCGCGACGTCCAGGCCAGCGCTACGTTCCACGGGGAGTAAAAGAAGGCCCGATGAAGGGCTTTGTTCCGCCGCCGCGTCTTTCGCTCTCAAATGAGCCGCTGCCGATCACGCGGAACATCACCATCACCGAAGGAATCAGTGTTAAAGATCTCGCTGAGAAGCTTGAGATTCGCGCCAAAGATCTCATTGCACGGCTGCTCGCGAAGGGCGTCTTCGCCACCATCAATCAAACGCTGGATACAGAGCTTGCCACCGAGATGGCGCGCTTCTTTGGCGCTGAGACCAACGTGATCAGCTTCGAAGAACAGGCCGCGAAAGATGCCGCCGAAACAGCCGCGACCGACGAAGGCACTCCGACTGAAGCTGGCCCGCGTCCGCCCGTGGTCACAATTATGGGCCACGTCGACCACGGCAAGACCACGCTGCTCGACTCGATTCGTTCCACCAACGTTGCCGAAGGCGAGGCTGGCGGAATCACCCAGCATATTGGCGCTTACAAAGTTTCTATTCAGGACAAAGACTCGCCGGCATTCGGCCGCGAGATCGTTTTCCTCGACACGCCCGGTCACGAGGCGTTTACTCGCATGCGTTCGCGTGGGGCCAAGGCGACTGACATCGTCGTGCTCGTGGTCGCGGCCGACGATGGCGTCATGCCGCAGACGCTTGAGGCTATCGACCACGCCCATGCCGCCGAAGTGCCGATTATCGTCGCTGTCAATAAGATCGACAAGCCCGGAGCCATGCCCGAGCGCGTGAAAAAGCAACTCGCCGATCGCGGCTTGATGCCCGAGGACTGGGGCGGCAAGACCGTATTCGTGGATGTATCAGCCAAGCAGAAGACAAACCTCAATTTGCTGCTCGAAATGATCTGCCTGACGGCGGACCTTCAAGAACTCAAGGCGAATCCGGACCGTCCGGCCACAGGCGTGGTGCTTGAAGCGAAACTCGATCGCGGTCGAGGACCGGTTGCGACCGTGCTCGCGCAAAATGGTACGTTGCGCACCGGCGACAATTTTGTCGTCGGCAATGTTTACGGAAAAGTTCGCGCCATGTTTGACGATCGCGGACGCCAACTCACCGAAGCTCCGCCATCCACTCCGGTCGAAATTCTCGGCATGGAAGGCTTGCCGCAAGCCGGCGATCAATTTGTCGTCGTCGCCGATCGTGACAAAGCCCGCGGCATCTCCGATTACCGCGAGCAGAAGGCCCGCGAAGCCGCGCTGGCAAAGACTTCCCGCGTGTCGCTCGAAGGTCTTTCTGAGCAGATGAAGACTGCCGGCGTGAAAGAGCTGAACAGCATCCTCAAGGGCGACGTGCGCGGCTCGGTCGAAGTGCTCGGGGATCTACTCGGGAAGATGTCAACCGACAAAGTCCGCCTGAAAGTACTGCGTTCCGGCGTCGGCGCCATCACCGAAAGTGACGTGCTGCTGGCCTCGGCTTCAAATGCGATCATTATTGGTTTCAACGTGCGTCCGGAGCGAAAGGCGCAAGAGCTTGCCGAGCAGGAAGAAGTCGATATCCGCTTGCACTCGATCATTTACGAGCTGCAGGACGAGATCAAGCGCGCTATGAGCGGCCTGCTCGAGCCGACGATCAAAGAAACTTACCAGGGCCGGGCGCAGGTGCTGGAGACGTTCCGCATTCCCAAAGTTGGAATGGTTGCAGGCTGCCGCGTGACGGACGGCCTGATCAAACGAGACTCGGAAATTCGGCTATTGCGCGATAATGTCGTCGTATTCACGGGCAAGGTCGCATCACTTCGCCGCTTCAAGGATGATGCCAGCGAAGTTCGCAATGGCATGGAGTGCGGCATCTCGATCGCCAACTACGGGGACGTGAAGGTCGGCGACGTGATCGAAGCATTCGTGACCGAGCGCGTGGCGGCAGAAGTGATTGCATAGCAGTGGTCAGTGGCTAGTGGTTAGTGGCCAGCAAAATCGCGTGTGCGCTACAACTGACCACTGATCACTAGCCACTGACCACTATGGTTGCGCTTCTCACCCTCGAACTTCGCATCGAGCACGCGCAATCACTCAAAGATAAACGACAGGTCGTGCGCAGCCTGAAGGACAAGCTGCGGGCGCACTTCAACGTTGCGACTGCCGAATTGAATCCTTCGAACCTCTGGAATAGTGCAACGATTGGAGTCGTTAGCGTGTCGGATTCGCGCGACTACCTCGATGGCTTGATGAAAAACGTGGAGCGCCAGGCGCTACGGATTGCGAACAATGCAGGTGCGGAAGTATTGGATTCGTTCGTGGAGTTCTTGTAGATCTCAATCTAACAACACCTGTGTCATCCCGAATGGACGCGTTCGCCGCGTCCGAGACGGACCTGACAAGGCTTGTGTAATGGCAGCAGCGTTAATAAGAACGCCTTGCTTTTTACATGTCAGACGTCCCATCTGCATGAGTACTGCACGGTTCCGTAAGGTCCTTCTCCCGCCCGCTCCGGCGGGTGCGTTTGACACCTGGGAATCTTGATCTCGGATTTGATCTCGGAATTTTGATTCCCCTTATCGCTCCTTTGACACGCCACCAACTCTGGTTTCTGATATTCTCATCCGTTTTATTTAGACATCAAAGGTGGGTGTGGCGCGGACACTCCTGTCCGCGACTGAGGTATACGTGGAGCGCCGCCAGCAAAAATATCATCGTGAGCGCCTGGGCGAGGCCCTGCGGGAGGAGATCGAAACGATCGTCGAAGGCGAGCTGGGCGATCCTCGCATTGGTCTTGCTACTGTGACTTCGGTCGAAATGGCCGAAGACGGACGCTCGGCACGAGTAATGGTCGCCGTGCAGGGAACTGACGAAGAGTGCCAGCGCAGCATGGAAGGACTTGTCGCTGCGGCTCAGTTTATACGTCATGAGGTGGGCGACCGGCTGCAGTTGCGGCGCGCCCCGGAGCTGTTTTTCGTGCTTGACCGTTCGGAGAAGTTCAACGCGAGGATTAACGAGCTGCTGAAGCGGACGAAGAAGAGTTAAATGCTCGATCAGGTCCTAACTGAGATCAGTCGCCGCGAGCGCTTCGTGCTCACGTCGCATGCCCGCGCCGATGGCGATGCGGTCGGTTCCACGCTCGCCTGCCGCGAGATTCTGCGCCAGATGGGCAAGCAGGCCGATGCCGTTCTGCGCGACGGCGTGCCACGCGTCTATCAGCAACTGCCCTTCGCTTCGAGTGTCATCCAGTCAGAGCACGTCAACGGAAATTACGATGCTGCAATTCTTCTTGAATGTGACAGCATTCAGCGCACCCGGCTTCAGGGGCTTGAAAGTCATTTTCTGATTAATATCGATCACCACAAGAGCGGCCGCGATTTTGCCCACGTAAACTGGATCGATCCCAAGGCTGTGGCAACGGCCGAGATGGTGTATCGACTCGCCAAACAAGCTGGCGTAAAGATCTCTCCCGAGATTGCGACGTGCCTCTACACAGCCGTGCTTACTGATACCGGCGCTTTCATGTTCGAAGGCACAAGCGAGCACACCTTTGAGCTTGCGCGAGAGCTGGTGATGGCCGGCGCCGATCCGGCACGCTGCGCGCGCCACATTTATTTTGGGCATTCCACCGCAAAGATGCGGCTGCTGGGTGCGGCTCTTTCCGCTCTGCAACGTGAAGGCCCGCTGGCGTGGATCTGGGTCACGCAAGAACAAATGGAGCGCGTCGGGGCCAAAGAAGAAGATTGCGAAGGTTTGGTAAATTACGCGCTTGCTATTGGGGATGTTGAGGTGGCCGCGTTTTTTCGCGAACTTCCCGATGGGCGCTTTCGCGTCAGTCTACGGAGCAAAGGCAAGCTTGATGTCGCGCACATTGCGGAAGAGTTCGGTGGAGGCGGCCATGTTTGCGCAAGCGGGTGCGCGGTCCAAGGCCCCTTGCATGCGGCGGTCGAGAGTATTCTCAATACAATCAGGGCCAGTCAGAACTTGCAGTAATATCCTCTGTAAGCCTCGGAGCTTTCTCGAAAACCTTCAACCACAGAGAGCACAGGGGTACCCAGAGGAACGCCACAGAGAACTCAAAAAGATTGACGAACCGCTCCCGAGTTACCGACTGGCTTCTGCTCATTGCCATTCCCTCATTTTTCTTCTTATGGAGACTTTCATCATTCGGACTTATCGGCGCCGACGAGCCTCGGTACGCGCAGGTCGCACGCGAGATGCTGGAACGGCGCGACTGGATCACGCCAACACTGGGCGGAGTTCCCTGGCTGGAAAAGCCTCCTCTCTATTATTGGCAGGCGATGCTGGCCTACAAGATGCTCGGCGTGAGCGATTGGGCCGCGCGATTGCCGTCCGTGCTTGACGCTTTTCTGCTGGTGATGGCGGTCTATGGGTTTCTGCGAAAGGTTCGCCCCGGCTCCGAACTTGACGGTGCGTTGATCACGGCAACTTCGGCTGGGATCGTCGGATTCGCACATGCCGCTTCAACCGATATGCCGCTGACGGCAGCGTTCGCCATAGCCATGTTGGCGTGGTATTCGTGGTTGGAAGATGGAGGCAAGAAATATCTAACTGGATTTTATGCGGCCCTCGCGCTTGCGACGCTAACCAAAGGCCCCGTCGCCCCCTTTCTCGCAATTGTCTTGATTCTGTGCTTCGCCGCTGCACATAGGGATTTGAAGATCGTATGGCGCACGCTCTGGGCTCCGGGATTACTGATCTTCTGCGCGATCGCTCTGCCCTGGTATGTGCTCGTACAACTGCGGAACCCACAGTTCTTCCACGAGTTCATCATTCAGCATAACCTTGCGCGCTTCGGAACCAATCTCTATCACCATCCGGAGCCGTTCTGGTATTACGTTCCCGTGACGCTGCTATCGTGGGCGCCGTGGTCAGTCTTCATGCTGGCTGCGTTTTTCTGGCTGCCGCGGCGCGGCCGAACTGAGAAGCCTGACAAGCTGCCATCCTTCCTCATCATATGGATTGTCACCGTCATCGTTTTTTTTTCAATTTCGAAATCCAAGCTGCCGGGATACATATTGCCAGCAATTCCCGCAGGCGCGGTTCTCGCAGCAGATTTCCTTCGCAAAATCTGGCTTAACCAGGAACTCCACCGATGGGCGCGGCCTGTTTGGGCCGCGTTGCACTCTGCAATTCTTGGGGCTCTTTTGTTCTGTTCTTTTGTGATTCCGTCCCTCATATTGCAGCATCGCATTCCGTGGCGCGCAGCTCTCGTTCCGCTGATTGTTTCGATTGTCGTGGCGCTTGCAATTTGTGTCATCCTCATCAAGTCTGATTTTCGCGCGGTTCGCATTGCAACATTATTTCCTCTGATCGTGTCGCTCGCTTTTGCCATACGATTCGGGGCACAGCCTCTTGACGAGACGCTTTCAGCGCGGCCGGTTTCTAACTTGCTGGCAAGTTTCGATCCAAATCATTTACCAGCCGCCGTGTTCCTGACTCCGCGAGAAACCGAGTTTGGTCTGGCTTTTTACCGCAACCAAAAAATTCAGCGATACGAATTGGGGCAGGTCCCCGAAGGAGAGCATCTGGTCGTCGCCGCGCAGGGTTTCGAGAGAGGCGTCGCGAAGGTAACAGGCAGAAAGGTCACTCGCCTGGCGGCTTTTCCGCCGCAGAGACTGGAACTGTTCTACGTGCCGGCGCGCTGAAACGCCCGCGGTTGTTCCTTTTTGTTCCCCTGTTTGATAGTCGCCGCCGATAGCTACTACACTCAGTTCTTGTCGTTCCTATCGGGGGAGGCGCGGACTGCGTACCGCGTCAGTCGCAGGAGACCGAGTGGAAATTCTTGACCTCAGGCATTTTTCGTCCGTCGATTTGCGCCCTCTGCTGGACGACGAAATCCAGGTGTGGTCGAGCCTGCTATGTTGGGATTACACCAGTTCGGCAGAGATGATCCTCCGATACATGGATGCCAAGTTTCTGCCTGGCTACGCTGCTGTTTCGCGCGGGAAAGTCTTCGGATACTCGTTTTTCGTTTACGAGAACAACAAAGGCGTGATCGGCGACCTTTTCGTCAGCGAAGGAGAAAATGGAGCAAGCCGCGCCGAAGTCGAGCGCCGGTTATTGACTCACGTGATTGAAACGTTACAACAGTCGCCCGGGATCCACCGCATTGAGGCGCAGTTGCTCGCGCACGAAGCCGGCGCTGCTGCGGCTCCATTTGAATCCCAGGGCTTCAGCCGTCACGCGCGGTTATTCATGACTCTGCCGCTGAGCCCGCTGAGGAATGGAGACAATAAACTTTCACCGCAATTCGAAATCCGCCGCTGGACCGAGCACGATTATCAGCCCTCGGCGGGCGTGATTACTGCTGCCTATCGCAATCATGTAGATTCAGAAATTAACGACCAGTATCGAACGCTGAGTGGCTCGTTGCGATTCTTGAATAACATTGTGCGCTTCCCTGGATGTGGCACTTTCGACCCGGAATCGTCATTTGTTGCCGTCGATCGCGACACACAATCGCTCGCCGGCGTGATTCTCTGCTCGCGCGTGCGCCACGATGTTGGGCATGTAACGCAGGTCTGTGTGCTGCCTGAAAATCGAGCTCAGGGCCTTGGGAAGTTGTTGATGGAATCTGCCATCCGCAATTTAAAGCAGAGAAAGTTTTCAGCGCTGTCGTTAACCGTTACCGAAGCCAACACTCGCGCGATCGAGTTGTACCATCATCTGGGATTTGAATCGAAGCGTGTGTTTGATGCGTTCGTGTGGGAAGGATAGCCGCGCTTATCACTTTAGTGGCGCAAAAGCCACATCACCCAGCCCGCCACAATCAATCCACCCATAAACATAGCGAAGCAATAGAGGCCGTAACGGACCTGCTCGCGTGTGCCGTCGCGCACCGTGATGCCGAAAACAATGGAAGCAAAAATTGAAAACAGAAGAGCCGCGTTGAAATGGGAAATAGCCATTATGCTTTCTTGCCGATTGCGATGTGATATGCATCAGCGACGCTGATGAAGTTCAGCAGCCCGGCGACGATTATGTACTTTGTCCCGTAGTCGGCGGTTGCGTGCGGAACGATGTTGTGCCCCAAATCCATTGCCCGGCTCACAATGTACATTCCCCCCGCGCCAAGGTCGCC
>DAIPJJ010000160.1:0-9867 GCA_036770325.1 Terriglobales bacterium | reverse complement strand
ATTCGATCCGACAAGATTGGCAGCGTGGTCAAAAACTTTGCATGCTTTCCCGCCCGATACCGCAGCCGAGGCTGGCGCGCAGTCAGCGCGTGATCTACCGCGCGTGCTACAACGTCAGGTGAACTGCCGTTCATCTCTCTCGCATAGCCCCGTGCTGCGAACTTCTTGATCATTGGTCCATATAGCGCCGCGCCATTAGGCGGCAAATTGGCGATCACGGCGTCGATGTTCCCGAGTGTCTTTTCCACGGCCGGGGTTTTAATTGCGCCGGGCTCGACAACAGATACATGGATGCCGAAAGGATGCAATTCCAGCCGCAAGGTGTCGCTGAACATGCCAAACGCGCTCTTGCTCGCGTTGATCATGCTGCCGAACGGCACCGCAATGTGAGCGCCAACCGAGCTGATATTGACGATTCGGCCACGCGCCTGACGGAGCAGTGGAAGGAATGCCCGCGTGACAGCGAGCTGGCCAAATACATTGATGTCGAATATCTCTTGCAGATCGGCGTCACTGACAAACTCGACCGGGCGAACCATTCCGATTCCCGCGACATTGACCAGCCCATCCAGGCCCGCACTTCCAACTTCGGCCGCAACCTGTTGCGCCGCTGCCGTGATCGAGTTCCGGTCCGTGACATCCATTTTCACCGGTGTCAGACGCGAGCCGAATTCAGACCGCAACCGCTCGCCGTCCGCTGGTTTGCGGACGGTTGCAAACACTCGCCACCCGGAGCCGATTATCCGCGAGACGCATGCCCGCCCGATACCACTCGAAGCACCAGTAATCACCGCCGATTTGTTCTCAGTGGAATTCATAAGATTTACCTCCTGCTGAACGCGCTCGCACATGGCGGGCGTAGTTGATATTTTCCGGTCTCCGTTCAATGTCGCCGCATTACGACGCCGAATGCACGACGCGACCTCAACGATTTTTTACTCTCGCGATCTCCCAGAAATCTCGGAATGCCTTTTCAAGCCACTCATCCGGATCACTCTTGGGTTGCACGGCCCAAAGCAGCAACGTACCGAGTACATTTCGCTGCAGCGCCGCGGCCAACTCTGCAGGTTTCCGATCACGGCGAATTTCGCCGCGCTGCTGCCCGATTACGCAAATCCTGGCAAGCCGCTCGCGAACCAGCGCCAGCGTGTCTCGCATAATTCCGCGTACATCGTCTTGAGCAACGAAGATGGTGAGCAGGCTTCGGGTAAGCGCCTGAGTGCGTACAAGTTCCTCCACGATGTTGTGGGTAAACCGGCGCAAGACCTCTCGAATCGGAATTTTCCCTGATTCGGCTTCTTGCAGCGCAGCCAGTCCTTTCCCCATCTGCTTTTCAGAAAACGCCAGCAACACGTGGGCTTTAGTCGGAAAGTAGTTAAAAAACGTTCCCTGGCCTACATCGGCAGCTTCGGTAATGTCCTCCGTCGTGGTCTCGACGAATCCATGCTTTGCGAACAGGTCCATCGCCACCCGGTACAAAGTTTCCCGAGTCTCAAGACTGCGACGCTCCCGACGATCGAGTTTGTGTTGCGCGATTCGATGAAGTTTTGTTCTGGCCACAGGCCGTGCGTCTTCCGCTGTTTTAGTCATCTGTAGTGACCGTCACTCATATATGAGTATTACTCATAGTACACGAACTCAAAAATATTTCAGGGAATTTCGGAGAATTATCGGAGAGGCATCGTTGATTGCGGAATGGCGCGACGGATGCCCCCGCAGTGGGCGCTTTCTTAGTCTGAGCTACGAAGTCCTGAGCTACGAACTCGCCACAATCTTCTGTCGCGATTCGCCCAGCCCTTCAATCCCTAGCTCCACCAGATCGCCTGCGACTACATATTTCGGCGGCTTCATTCCAAGTCCAACTCCCGCAGGAGTTCCGGTACTGATCACATCGCCCGGCAGCAGCGTCATGAACTCACTCACATAGGACACCAGAGTAGCGGTATCGAAAATCATGTTGCGAGTGGAACTGTTTTGCCGAATCTCGCCGTTGACTTTCAGCCACATCTTCAAATTGTGAGGGTCCGTCAGCTCATCCGGAGTTGCGAGAAACGGGCCGAGCGGAGCAAACGTATCAGCGCTTTTCCCCTTCACCCACTGGCCTCCGCGCTCAAGTTGAAAGCTCCGCTCCGAGTAGTCGTTGTGCAGTACGTAGCCAGCCACATGGTTGAGCGCCTCGTTGCGCGGAACGTAGCGCGCAACTTTGCCGATAACCACCGCCAGCTCCACTTCCCAGTCGACCTTGCTGGCATTTCTCGGAATCCGAACAGGGTCATTTGGTCCGACGAGAGCTGTTGTGGCCTTAAAAAAGATCACCGGCTCTTTAGGAATTTCAGCGCCGGTCTCCGCCGCGTGATCACGAAAATTCAGCCCAATACAAATAATTTTGCTTGGCCGCGAAACTGGCGGACCGAGGCGCGCATCCGCCGCTACGCGCGCCCCGGAGACCGCATTTGCGCTTAACCACTGCCGCAGCCGTTCGATTCCGCCACCGCCAAAAAACTCCTCGTTGTAATCAGAGACAAAGCTTGAAACATCTAGCCGGCTTCCGTCTTTAAGAAGAACTCCCGGACGTTCTTTGCCAGCTTCGCCAAAGCGTATGAGTTTCATCGTGAAAGGTCCTCGAACTGCACCACGCAATGATAGTATCTTCTGACTTCGCGCCGGTGCATGATCGCTGGACTCCGGCCACGCATTCGGCCGCGGACGGAAATATCAGGACCGCATGTCTACCACTGGACTCTCGAAAGGCGTTTCGCATGCGGGCGACCCCCCGCTCTTTCCAAAGGGAAATCTGCTTCCTTTCACGCTGGTGACAGCTCTCTTTTTCTTCTGGGCGATTCCCAACAATCTCAATGACGTCTTGATCCGCCAGTTCATGAAATCATTCGAGATCGGCCGGTTTCAGGCTGGATTGATCCAGTTCGCTTTCTACCTGGGATATTTCGTTCTCGCCATACCCGCCGGACTGCTGATGCGCAGGTTCGGCTACAAAGCCGGTTTCATCGTCGGCCTGGCACTTTTTGGAACGGGCGCTTTCTTGTTTTGGCCTGCGGCTCTGATCGAACGTTACTGGTGTTTTCTGATCGCGCTGTTTGTCATCGCCAGCGGACTTTCTTTTCTTGAGACCGCGTCAAATCCATTCATCGCGCAATGCGGCGACCCGGAAACTTCTGAGCGCCGCTTGAATTTCTCGCAGGCATTCAATCCCATTGGCTCGATCACCGGCGTACTGATCGGCACCGTGTTCATCTTTTCTGGAATCGAACTTTCGCCCGGTCAAATCGCCGACATGCGTGCGCAAGGTACATACGCCATGTACCTGCAGCACGAAACTCTGAGAGTTGTGCAGCCTTATCTGGTGCTCGGCCTGATTGTCTTCGCCTGGGCGGTACTCATTGCCCTGACAAAATTCCCGCCCGTGCGAGGAGAGAACGTCACCGGCCAAACTCACGGGAGAGCGAGAGAGTTATTCCGCCACCGGCATTTTGTTCTCGCCGTCATCGCCCAATTTCTGTACGTTGGTGCGCAAGTCGGCACCTGGAGCTACTTCATCCAATACGTTCAGGACTACACTCACCGTCCTGAAAAAATCGCAGGATATTTCCTCACCGGCACGCTCTTTGCCTTCGGCGTGGGCCGGTTCGCCTCTGCCTATTTAATGAAATTTGTTTCGCCGGCGCTGTTGATGGGAATTTATAGTCTTGCAAACGTAGTGCTTGTTCTTATCGGCGTCGTACGCCCTGGTCCGCTCGGCCTTTGGACAATCTTTCTCACCAGCTTCTTCATGTCCCTGATGTTCCCTACAATTTTCGCTCTGGGCTTGAAGAACCTGGGTGAGAACACAAAAATCGCTGGCTCGCTCCTGGTAATGGCAATCATCGGAGGCGCCGTATTCACGCCGCTGATGGGCCTGATCTCGGAGCACTTCCAAAGTCTAGCCGCAGCTTATCTGATTCCCCTCGCCGCTTATGTATTCATCGCCTATTACAGCTTTTGGGGATCAGAAGCGCGAGTTCCAACGGAATAACGTCGAATACCACCCACCATCGTCAGCCGAGATCCTCTCCGCGTTTCGAGTTCTACAAGCTCTTCTAGTCACCCCAAACCCAACCGCACACACACCGAATGATTTGCGATAAATGCTCTTTGGCCAGAGTTTTCTTACAGCACGCGCAACCACGCACCCACATTTTGCTCCCCTTTTGCGCCCGGATTTCGTTCCCCATCTGAGATCCCAGCGCACGACGAATCTGGTGTGCCCCAAGCTGATACCTGCAAGATCGTGACCACGTGAATCTCCACCTGGCTTCAATCACCTGCGAAAACAGGGCTTTTCCAGCAGCGACAGCTGGCGGCGACTGCAAAACTTTTCCTCTGTGAAGTAGTTCTGTGCCTCCCTTTTCATTCAATCCACCTGAAAGCAGGGTTCAGTTTTAATGGTTTGACACCATTTTCTGCGGGCCAAATACTAATATGTCGCGAGTTCCGTAAACATTGCGGCAGCACAACGATAAGGAGATTTCACCTTGGCGCAACTTTCATCACTGCCCATGACCTCGAGTCCCGATCTCGACAAAATGATCTTTCGCGGCACTGACCAGCACCAGGGCCGCCATCTTGCGGTGACTCCGAAAAACAGCACGATGCGGCATCTCGCCTACGGCCGAATCATTCTGAAAGGATCGAAAAAGAGCGAGTCCTTCAAAACCGGCGAACGCGAAACCGGCCTGATCTGCCTGGCGGGTAAAGGCAATGTCAGCGTCGACGGCAAGCAGCATTCATTCGGGCAATATGACTCCATCTACATTCCGCGGGATTCCTCCGTCGAAGTGAGCACGGATTCTGAAATCGACATCGCAGAATTTTCCGCCGAGGTTGCGAAACGCTATCCACTGCAATTCGTTCGTTTCTCCGAGCTCGAAAAAGATCCCGGCCTCAAGTTCACGACCGGCAGCCCGGCATGCAAGCGCCACCTGCACATGTTGCTCGCCAAGAACATCGAAGCCGGACGCCTGATCGCCGGATTTACCGTTTCCGACCCGGGCAACTGGACCAGTTGGCCTCCGCATGAGCACGCCGCCATGCTCGAAGAGCTCTACGTCTATTTCAATATGCCGGCCCCGGCATTCGCTCTTCAGTTGGTTTACAACGACACCCAATATCCGGAGCTGATCACCGCCGTCCGCGATGGGGACGCTGTGCTAATGCCGAGCGGTTATCATCCCAATGTCTCAGTTCCAGGTCACACCATCTGCTTTCTGTGGGCGATGGCGGCACACCGTGAAGGCGAAGACCGCCAGTTTGGCGTCGTGAATGTTCAGCGCGGCTTCGACGGCGGATCGTCCGGATTGGAAGCGGGACGAAAATAAAATACCAATCCGTGCGTTTCATGGATCAACAATGTCCTCGCTGAACGCGAAATGATTCTCGACGCCTTCCGCCTCGATGGAAAAAATGCGCTGGTCACCGGCTCCAGCCGCGGACTCGGTGCTGCCATCGCGATTGCTCTTGCCGAGGCAGGTGCAAATGTCGCATGTCACGGACGCACAGAAGAGGGTCGCGCCACCAGCAACAAAATCCGCCAGCTAGGCCGCAAGAGCATTCATCTCGCTGGCGATATTTCGCACCACGAAATCCAATCGCATCTCATTTCTCGTACGATCGGCGAGCTCGGATCTATCGATATCCTAGTGAACAATGCTGGAACGATCCGGCGCGCCCCCGCAGCAGAATATCCGCAAGACTATTGGGATGAAATTGTCGCGACCAATCTGACTGCGGTGTTCAGACTCTCGCAGCTCGCGGCGCAAAACATGCTGCAGCGTGGCGCAAAAGGCAAGATCGTCAACGTCGCCTCGCTTCTGTCCTTCCAGGGCGGAATTCTGGTTCCCGCTTATGCCGCTGCAAAGGGCGGAGTCGCGCAGCTTACCAAGGCCCTGGCCAATGAGTGGGCGGGGAAGGGAATCAACGTGAATGCCGTTGCTCCCGGCTACATGGCCACGGACAACACAACTGCATTGCGCAACGATCCCGTTCGCAGCCGCCAGATATTAGACCGCATCCCCGCCGGCCGCTGGGGTGAAGGGAACGACGTTGCCGGAGCAGCAGTGTTCCTTTGTTCGAGCGCCAGCGACTATGTGCATGGCCACATTCTTGCCGTTGACGGCGGCTGGCTCGGCCGTTGATCTACTCTGTCGCGAGTTGCTGGGTCGAATTTTTGCGCAACTGCATTTTTGGCTTAAAATTTCTCGGTTGACCTCGCACGCGTGCAGGTAAACAATTAACGGTTCAATCCACGCATAGAATCTTGCCGGAGGTAGTCGGCATGCCAGAGCTCGACCAACAGACCGAAAAAGCCGCGAAGAGGTTTTCCCGGCGCTCATTCATCAAAGGCGTCATTACCAGCGGCATTGCAGTTTCTTCCGCCAGCTACATCTTCCGCGCGGCAAGCTCTGCCGGAGCTGCGGCCGGCTTGGGCGAACGCCTCATCACTCTCAACGTGAATGGTCAGCAACGGCGCGTCGATGTCGTCCCGCATGAAACCCTTGCATGGACGCTTCGCTACAAACTGGGTCTTACAGGAACCAAGCTCGCCTGCGATCGCGCCGAGTGCGGATCGTGCACCGTGCTCATCAACGACGTTCCGCATTATTCCTGTTCGGTCCTGACGCACAGTGTTCGCGACAAAAAGATTCTCACCATCGAAGGCTTGGCCTCGCCTGGCGGCAAGTTGCATCCCGTGCAGCAGGGCGTTGTTGACGAGCAAGGCTTTCAGTGCGCGTACTGCATGCCCGGATTCGTGATGTCAGCAGTCGGATTCCTCAAGACGAATCCCAATCCCAGTCGCGCTGAACTCGCGCATGGTGTTTCCGGAAATTTGTGCCGCTGCCAGGACTACGACAAAATCCTCACCTCGCTGATGCGCGGGGCCGAGTACATGAGGAGGACGAGCCGTGCCTAAAACTCCTGAAGCCATGCCGGGCGCAGAACGGCAATATGGCGCGAAGTATAAGGTGATCGGCAAAAATTACCAGACTGCCGATCTCTACGCGAAGGTCACTGGACAGGCAAAATACGCGGAAGATTTTCGCGCCGATGGAATGCTGTTCTGCAAGTTGTTGCTCAGCCCTTTGCCGCACGCCCGCGTGAAGCACCTCGACACCAGCAATGCGCTCGCTATGCCCGGCGTAAAAGCAATTCTCACTGCCGAAGATCTTCCCGCGCCCGCCGACAGCCTGACCGATCTCGGCGTCGTGATCAAAGCCAATCCGCGTGGCGAGCGTGGCCTGACGAACGAACCTCTGTACCAGGGCGAGCCCATCCTCGCCGTCGCAGCCGTCGACGAATACACCGCAGCGGAAGCCATTGAAGCCATCGACATCGATTTCGAGCCGCTGCCGTTTGTACTCGATCCTCTTGACTCGCTGCGCCCCGGCGGGCCGAATCCACGCGTCGAAGGAAACATCTGGGTTCAGCAGCCGCCTCCTGCCACGAAGCCCGGTGAAAAACCAGCAGGGCCTCCGCCGCCCGAAGTCGGCGAACTGAAATGGACAAAAGCCGATTTCGCCGACGCGGACAAGGGCCAGCTTCCGATGGGAAAGACACCCCAGACCTGGTCTTATGGCGACGTTGACGCGGGTTTCAAAAATGCCGCGCTGGTTCTCGACGAAAGTTTCGTCACGCCAGATACCAGCCACCAGACGCTCGAAACTCGCAGCGTTCTTGCCTACTGGCAGAACGGAAAAGTCTACGTTCATAGCGGTACACAGAGCACCGTGCAAACCGTGCCCGCTCTGGCGCGCTGGCTACATCTCGATCCCGCGAACGTCGTGCTCATCAGCGAATACACCGGCGGCGGTTTTGGCAGCAAAGTAACCGCCGCGATCACCGCAATGATTCCTGCGCTGCTTTCGAAAAAAGCCAACGCGCCGGTCATGATGCGTATTACCCGCGAGGAAGAAAATTTCATCGGCCGAGGCCGCCCGAGTCTGCTCGGCAGAATGAAGGTCGGCTTCGCAAAAGATGGCCGAATCACCGCGGTCGACATGTTCGTCATCTGCAACACCGGCCCGTATGACGCGGTCGGCGACGCCGGTGCCGCTGGCCTGATCGTCTCGCTTTTGTACCAGCCGCCAGCAATGCGCTGGCGTGGCGCCACAGTAATGACCAACACTCCGCCGCGTGGCCCGCAGAGTGCCCCGGGCGGAATGCAGGGCATCGTAATGATGGAACCGCTCATTTCAAAAGCAGCGCGCCAGCTTGGTCTCGACCAGGTTGCGCTCCGCCGCGTCAATTGCCCGGAAGGCAAAGCCGAATTCGGTCCCGCGCGGGACGGCAAACGGCAGCACTGCACAGGTTCCTTCATGAAAGACGCGCTCGACCGCGGTGCCGAACAATTCCGCTGGCAGCAGCGCGTGGCTGACAAGCCGAAGCAAAACGGCTCGAAGGTCCGCGGCTTGGGGGTCTCCCTGAGCTGCTTCTTTGGCGGCTCGACTGGCTACGACGGCCTCTTTGTCATTAAGCCGGATGGCCGCGTTGCAATTCAATCCGGTATCGGCAATCTCGGCACCGAGTCGGTCATCGATTGCCATCGCGTGGTCGCCGAAGTTCTCGGCGTGCCCTGGGAGAAATGCGACCTCACCTGGGGTAATACAACACAGAACCTGCCATGGACATGCGTTTCCGGAGGAAGCCAGACCACCCACGCGATGACCCGCGCCGCGCATGCCGCCGCCATGGATGCCAAACAAAAACTTCAGGAGATTGCCGCAAAAACTTACGGCGGCAGGCCCGAGCATTACGACGTTGCCCATGAGCGCGTGTTCGCGAAAGGCGGCGGTGCGAGCATGACACTCGCGCAAGCCGCGCAGCACGCTATCAAGCTCGGCGGCAAGTACGACGGGCACGAAGCTCCCGGCGACGTTAACAAATATACCAAGCAATCAGTCGCGGCCCTTGCAGGGCAAGGCCTCATCGCCGTTGCCAAAGACAAGTATCCGCACGACGGCACATCCATGTCCTTCGTCGCGACGTTTTCTGAGGTCGAAGTCGATCGCGACACGGGCAAATATCACATCGTCGATTTTCTGGCGTACGCCGACGTTGGCACTGTCATCCATCCGCGATCGCTCGGCGGTCAGGTGCTCGGACGTTCAACCCTCGGCATCGGTCACGCCATCGGACAGAAGTGGGTCTTCGATCCCGAATACGGGCACATGGTTTCGCGGCGCTTTTATCAGACGAAGCCGCCAAGCATTCTCGACGTTCCGGTCAACATGCAATGGGCGGCGCTCGACATCCCTGATCCTGAGACGCCGGTCGGAGCGCGTGGAATTGGCGAGCCCCCTGTCGGCGGAGGGTGCGCTTCGATTCTCAATGCGCTGGCCGATGCGGTTGGCGATGACGTCTTCCGCCGGGCGCCGGTGAACGCCGACACGATTCTCACATCGCTTGAGGCTGGGCGGCCTATGCAGGATCCGTTGACCGCGCATATTTAAGGAGTACTGGAGAGAACTATGGCTGTAATTCGAGATGTGATGCCGGCGTTCGAACTGCTCCAGCCGAGTTCAATCGCGGAAGCACAGACTGCACTCGCGCAGCATGGCGCAGACGGCTGGGTGCTCGCAGGCGGACTCGACAGCTTCGACTGGCTGAAGGACCGGATCAAGAAGCCGAAAGCAGTCATCGATCTCAGCGGGATCGAGGAACTCAAAGGAATCCGCGAAACGCGTGACGGCCTTGAGATCGGCGCGATGACCACTCTGACCGAGATTGCGAACCATCCTATAATCAAACAAAAATACGGCGTGCTTGCGCAGGCTGCATATCTCGTGGCCTCACCGCAGATTCGCAACCAGGGGACGA
>DAIPJJ010000159.1:0-9954 GCA_036770325.1 Terriglobales bacterium | reverse complement strand
TGATCGAGTCGGCAGTGTAGCCATTACCGTTTGTAGCCGGCTTGCCGTTCTTCGTTTTTTCCAAAATTGGTGAGGGAGCTATCTCTTTTGTGGCCATTCGGATTGGGGGAGAACTACCCAAGAGGGTGCCCCATTTCTCGCCAATTTTGCGAGAAGCGGGAACAATTCTCCGATGTCCTTTACGATGCCCTCAAATTTCCCACAAATTACTGAATTTCCAATAACTTAAGGCATCTCTTGATACTCTGAATTTTACCACATTCCGACCCAATTTTCGAGAGCTGAACCGCAGCGGTAAACCGTTGTTTTCAGGGTGGTTTTGGCATCAAAAGTTAAAGATTTTAACCGCAGAGATCGCGGAGGTTTCGCCGGGAACGCAGAGGAACCAATCAATGATTTTCTCGGCGTACTCCGTACCAAACTCGGCGCACTCTGCGGTTAAGGGCTTTTCGAAGTAGCTAACAGCTAAAGGCTAAAAGCTAATAGCTCGCATTCGATCCTGATAACATAAGAGTCTACAAAATGAGCGTTCCTGTTTCGCAGATGTGGACGGTGGCGACGTATGTGCTCCGGCAGAAAATGTCGGGACGCAAGCAGTATCCACTCGTCCTGATGCTCGAGCCTTTGTTCCGCTGCAACCTGGCCTGCGCCGGATGCGGAAAGATCCAATATCCCGCGCACATTCTGAAGCGGCAACTCACGCCTGAGGAATGCTTGAAGGCAGTCGATGAGTGCGGTGCGCCCATGGTTTCGATCCCGGGCGGCGAGCCGCTGCTGCATCCGCAAATTGCCGAGATCGTCGAGGGGCTGGTCGCGCGCAAGAAATATATCTACCTGTGCAGCAATGCCCTGCTGCTGAAAGACAAAATCGATCTGTTCAAGCCTTCGAAATATCTGACCTTCAGCATTCACCTTGATGGCCAGCGCGAGCACCATGATTTATCGGTGTGCCTCGAGGGCGGATACGACAAAGCATTTGAAGGCGTCAGAGAGGCCGTCCAGCGCGGCTTCCGCGTGACCACGAACACAACGCTTTTCGACGGCGCCGATCCCAAGAGTGTGCGCACCTTCTTCGACGAAATGATGGACCTCGGCGTCGAAGGCATGATGCTTTCGCCCGGATATTCCTACGACAAGGCTCCCGACCAGCAGCATTTTCTCGGTCGCGCCCGCACCCGCAAACTATTCCGCTCAATCCTTGCTAACAGAAAGAAGACCTGGCGATTCAATCAGTCAGTCCTGTTTCTCGAGTTCCTGATGGGCAAGCGTCACTACTCCTGCACCCCGTGGGGTATGCCGACTTACAACATTTTCGGCTGGCAGAAGCCGTGCTATTTGCTGCAGGACGGTTACGCGGATTCCTTCAAAGAATTGATTGAGACCACCGAATGGCAGAACTACGGCACCGAGTCCGGCAACCCGCGCTGCGCCAATTGCATGGTCCACAGTGGCTATGAAGCATCAGCCGTGAACGACACCTTTGGCTCTCTACGCGGATTCATGGATACGGTGAAAGCCACGCTATTCAATCGCTACGAAGATCCCGGTGCGTTGCGCCTGCTTGATGAAATTTCATCGCAGCACGTGAACCCGCTGGTTCAGATTGAGACGGGCTCGTTGGAAGAGACAAGGGCGTAAGCTAAAGGCCACACATTTTTCATACCGACAAGCCGCTTATCATCACAGAGCTTAGTACAGGTACGATGGCCCACTTACTCGGGAACGCGCCACCTCAGCCCAGGAAAACGCGCGTAGTCTCGATCGAGAGTAATCCACTCACAACCGGACTCAATCGCGAGCGCCGCAAACCAGGCGTCGGGCACTAGGTTTCCGCGGGCGTCAGCTTCTCTGCACAACCGGCAGAAAATTGGCCAGTGCTGTTCGCGCGGTTGGATGACCGTGCATTGAGGGTGTTCCAGCAAGAGGTTGCAGAATTCAAGCGTTTCGAGCACACGACTCGGGTGGGCGAAGACCTTAGGATGAGTGGCGATGCGCACCACTCCACTCAGAACCTGTGGGGAAATGCCGTAACGCGAATCTCCGTTTACGACGCCCTCCAGCCAGTTGCGACACACCGCGTGGTCGTTGGCATCCACCCGGAAAGCGTTGAGCAAGATGTTGACATCTGGGAGGATCACAACGAGTCCATCCGGTCCTCAAGATCGGCTGAGCGGTTGAGATCAACCCCGGGCAATGTGCCGCCGGTCGACTTGGAAACCGGCAACAGGACGCGCGAACCTTGCCTCGGACGGCGTGGCTCGGCCAGCACCAGATTGAGTCCCTGCTCAATCAGGGATGTCAAGGTCTCACCCTTCTCTGATGCCTTCTTCTTCGCCTTGCGCAACAACTCATCTGGCAGGCGAACGGTAGTTCTCATATGTCTAAGCATAAATAGTAGACATATATATGTCAAGCCAAGAACACCGAAACTTGGGTTCGTTATGGCGACAGCTGTTTAAAATACTGACATGAGCGTACCCCAACGAGGCACCTCGAATCCCGAAGAACTTGAAGTCGCGCCAGGGCGCGAGCGCGAAAATCTGGAAGGCTGGATTCCGCAACTGGCTTCAGATGAAGAAATCCGCGGAGCGCTAGAGAAGGCCTTCGACTATCGCGGCGACGTGAGCCTCACGCTTAAGAACGGAGACAAGATCGAAGGCTACATCTTCGACCGCCGTACCGGAAAATCACTCGCCGACTCTGCTGTTCGCCTCTATCCCAAGTCGGGCAATCAGAAAGTTTCTGTTTCCTACGCTGATATTGCAGCGCTCGCCTTCAGCGGAAAAGACACCGCCGCCGGGAAGAGCTGGGAAGCGTGGATGAAGAAATATCGCGAGAAGAAAGCCGCCGGCGAGAAGAACATCGGGCTGCATCCGGAAGCGCTGGAGTAACCACTGTCTGTGTGGATCGGGCATTCTTGTCCGATTGAATTTACCGGCTCTCCGCCGGCAACATGATCATCATCGCGTTGCCTTATTTTCCTGGGCGTTCACCGCTTGCCAGCGCCCGTCACGAAATACAAATACGTCTGTGAACATGGTGCGGTCCAGCTCTTTACCGCTATCATCAGTCGCGATCACCGAGCCATTCGCAATCCCTACATCGCCATAGAGCCGCACGTTCAGCTTGTCGAACTTCGTATGCCGATTTTTCGGCTCGGGATGCTTCACCACCCACTCAATGTGCTCCTGCTTCGTCAGAAAATGATCGACGGGGATAACGTGAACGAAGTCCGATGCGAGAATGCGGTCGAGCGTCGCGGCATCATGCGCATGAAGCCATTCCTGCTCAAGAGCGATGATGGCTTCACGATCTTTGGCGGGGTCGCGGGGCTCTGCAGCCGATGCGAAACCGACGAACGACACGAGGAGTACCAGCACAGGAGCCACCCGGAGGACAATCTTCATAGCGGATTCTCCACTCATTCATTTCCCGCTTCTACTAAATGCTGTTATCCCGAGCGGTCGAGCAACCTGCTTTGTTGCGCGATCAAGCTACTTCGGCGGTTTTAGGATCCGCGTCTTACGTTCAGTAGCCACTACAAAACAGCCAAGCCATTCCTGTACTTCCTCAGTTTGAAAAAGTTTCTGGATCGCAGCAATCAGATTACGCCGGCTTGGCTCGCGTAATCGGCTAGAAGAACGCCGGCGTGCGTTCCTGGAGTAAATTGCCGAAGATCAGAGAAATCTAGGTCTTGAGTAATCAGGAATCTGCCTTCGACCTGTGCCGCACGCCAGATCGCCCAATCATCATGGCCTTTCAAGTTCTCATCAAGCGTGGTCTGAACGTCATGTCCGACATCTTTGAGTGAGTCCGACAGAACAGCCGGGAGGTTCTCGTCGAGCTTGATTTTCATCGAACATCGGGGACCGCAGGCGTGGGCAAGTCCTCTTCAGCAGACGCAGCCGCGAAGGCGATTGCCGCTTGAACGTCGTCTTTCGTCAAACTGGGAAAAGCAGCAATTATCATCTCGGGGGTATCGCCATCGGCCAAGCTGGCCAGTACCGTGCGAAGCGAGACGCGCGTACCTTTGAATATCGGCTCGCCCCCGCAGACTTGTGAGTCACGAATAATGCGTCCATTTGTGCTCTGAGGCATACAACTCAATTATATGATCAGAGGCAAACATCACTCCTCCTCTTCCTTCACCTCACCTCTTTCCGCCTTCGCCTTTTCGATAATCTTTTCCTGCAGTTGGCCCGGAACAATATCGTAATGGTGCATTTCCATGTTGAATGACCCGCGGCCCTGCGTCATCGAGGTCAGATCGGCGCCGTAGGTGAGCATCTCTGACATGGGCACCTCAGACTTGACGATTGTGTTGCCGCCTTTATTGTCCATGCCCTGGATGCGGCCGCGCCGCGAGTTCAGGTCGCCCATGATCGATCCGGCGAACTCGTCAGGCACGGTGATCTCGACATGCATGATCGGTTCGAGCAGCGTGGGCTTTGCCTGCTCCATGGCTTTTTTGAACGCGATGCGGCCCGCCATCTGGAAAGAAAGATCGTTCGAATCCACGTCGTGATATGACCCGTCGTAAAGCACGACTTTGAAATCGACCACCGGATATCCGGCGAGATATCCGCGTCCGGCGGCGTCTTTAATTCCCTTTTCGACCGCTGGAATAAAGTTCTTCGGAATCGCGCCGCCAAAGATGTCGTTGACGAACTCGAACTCGCTTCCGCGCGGCAGCGGCTCCATTTTGATTTTGCAGTCGCCATACTGTCCGTGACCGCCGGTCTGCTTTTTGTGGCGTCCCTGAACATCGGCGCGTCCGCGAATGGTCTCGCGATAGGGCACCTTCGGCGCTTTCAAGTTCACTTCCGTGTGGTACCGCTTCTTCATCTTCGAAACAATGACTTCGATGTGCTGCTGCCCGGTGCCCGCGATCAGAAATTCCTTCGTCTGCGGATCTCGGAAGAAGCGCAGCATGGCATCTTCTTCCAGCAGCTTATGAACGCCGACGCCGAGCTTGTCTTCGTCGGCGCGTGTCTTCGGCTCGATGGCAAACGTGATCGCCGGCTCCGGCAGCTTCACATGCGGATATTGAATCGGCGCCGATTTATCGCCGAGCGTGTCGCCGGTAAGCGTGTCTTTTAGTTTCGCGACTGCGCCTATGTCGCCGGCATGCAGCTCGTTAACCGGGACCGCTGTCTTTCCTTGCATTACCGAGATGTGGGACAGCTTCTCCTGAGTGCCGCGCGCGAAATTCATCAGCGACGCGTCATTCTTGAGCACGCCGGAAAAAACCTTGTAGTAAGAGATGCGTCCCGCAAACGGATCAGAGACGGTCTTGAACACATATAAAGATGTCGGCTCCGAATCCGATTCTTTCCGCGACGGCGGCTCCCCGTTTCCGGAAGTTACTTCACCACGGATCGAGTCATGCTCGGTTGCTGCCGGCGTGAACTCGACGATGAAATCCATCAGGCGATCTGTACTCACGTTGCCGAGGCCGGAAGCAAACAGGACGGGAAAAATCTTGTCTTCACGGATGGCATTATGCAGCGCCGGAACCAGGTCCTCTTCTGAAAGCGTACCCGCGTCGAAAAACTTCTCCATCAGCGAGTCGTCGCCTTCGGCAACCATCTCGACCAGTCTTTCGTGCGCGGCCTGAGCGGCGTCTTTCATGTTTGCGGGAATTTCGCCTTCTTTGCCTTTGCCGTTTCCGCCGAGTTCGTAGGTGTAGGCCTTCATGCGGACGAGATCGACCACCCCTGAAAGACTCTTCTCTTTTCCGATCGGCAGCTCAAGCGGAATCACGTTGCGCCCGAATGCATTGGTCAGCGATTCCAGCACCCGGTCGGCATCGGCGCGCTCGCGGTCCATGCGGCTGGCAATAATCACTCGCGGCGTGTTGTACTCCTCGCAATAATTCCACACGCGCTGCGTCACCACTTCCACGCCCGCCACGCCATCAACCACGACCAACGCCGCATCCACCACCGGCAGCACCATCTTGGCTTCATGCACGAACATGTTGAAGCCGGGTGTGTCGAGCAGATTGATTTTCGTCTGTCCCCACTCGGCATAGGCGAGCGAGGTCGCAATCGACATCTTGCGCGAGATTTCTTCGTCGTCGTAATCGGTGGGGGCGGTGCCATCGTCCACGCGCCCCAGCCGCTGAGTTGCGCCGGCCGTGTAGAGCATCGCCGAGACCAGTGAAGTTTTTCCGGCGTGCCCGTGGCCGACTAAAGCGACATTCCGTACGTTCTCTCCTGCATAGACTTTCACGGTGGGCTCCTTCGAGCGAAGCTGAAAATCTACCACGAGGAAAAAGAAGGCTCAACTCAGGATGTGGTTGCTACTGGCTCTCTCTGCCGTCGTCCTGAGCGAAGCCGCTCTTCCGGCGGAGCGAAGGATCTCGCGCGCAAGCAGCTACTGTCCACGCAGGATTCCTCGCCCCGCTGGTGAGAACGCGGGTCGTCGGAATGACCCCGGTTGGATATGGTTCAAACTGAGTACGACCCGGAAAAGGAGGCTCAACTTAGGATGGAGGATTTACAGATGCGGATTCTCAAGCGGTGGTACACCGGCGGCTTTCCTTTTATCCTGGAGCCGTCTCATTACCTTGCGGCGGTAGTGGACAGTTAGCACCGGTCGCAGCAATCGATTGCCCGCCACACGGATGATTTGCTCTCCGATTGTTCGCGCCTTTCTTAGTAGCCAATGTACGAATATGAAAAGAGCAATGGAAAGCAGCGCAATAACTAATGTGTGCATCTGTCCCGACACGACGCGATTCTACTCTGAATTGAGCTTTCGGATTGCGGCGTCTATCATTTCGAAGGTATTAAGGCCCTCATGTTTCCCCAACTTCTCCGCTTCGCCGATCTCGGCCTGCTCCTCCTCCGCCTGATGGCTGGCATCGTCTTCTTCTCCAGCGGCTGGTCTCATGTCACTAAACCTGCCGAGCGTAGCCAGAGCATTGGCATGAGCAAAGGCTTCACCGTTTTTCTGGGACTCGCCGAACTCGCCGGCAGTCTCGGAATCATCTTTGGCATCCTCCAACAACTCGCTGCCATCGGGTTGATCCTTATTATGCTCGGCGCGATTCAGAAGAAGATCTTTGTCTGGCATACCGGCTTCTGGGGAGAGAAAGCTTCCGGCTGGCACTACGACCTGACATTTCTGATCATGTGCCTCGTCGTGCTCTTCACAGACGGCGGAAGATATGTCCTGCTCCGGTAACGTAACGGGTTGTCGCGGCTGCCACGGGCAATTAAAATTCACCGCACTTTGTTCCGGACGATGCTAGAGCGCCTGAGTCGAGGGCGCACTCTTAAACGAAAACTCCCGGCTCCGTTCAAGCGACTGCCGATATACGTGTCCCCCGAAGCGGGCCTGCGGTATTGGCTGCGAATGTCGAAGGTCGATCCTGTCTTGTACAGGATGTGTCTTGAGCTAGTCAGCCACGGGGCTTGCGTGTGGGACATTGGCGCGAACAACGGCCTGTTTTCGTTTTGCGCTTCGACTTTGGCCGGGGAAAATGGATTCGTACTGGCAATAGAGCCCGACATATCACTCGCGCGGCTGATTCACAAATCAGCTCAACTCTGGCTCAGGAGAAAATACCCGACCGCGCCAGTTTCTGTGCTCTGTTCTGCGGTTTCTGATGAGCCAGGAATAAAACTGCTGCAAATCGCCGAGCGTGCGAGAGCGGCAAATTATCTGAAAGACTCGACCGGTTCCAGTCAATCGGGCGGGGCCAGAACTGAGCAGGCTTCGGTTGCTGTCACGCTGGACGATTTGTTGAAGTGTTTCAGGCCACCCTCGATCTTAAAAATCGATGTTGAGACGCACGAAACGCGCGTATTAAGAGGCGCCGCCGAATTGCTCAGGGTGCATCGGCCGACTATATGGTGCGAAGTTTCACCAGAGAATTGCAAGCCGGTTTTCGAGCTGTTGACTTTGGCCGGCTACGATCTATTCAACGCGGAATCGAAAGAAAGGCTAACTGGCGGGAATGCAAACTGGAATACGCTCGCCATTCCCCGGTAGCGCCGATCGATAGCAAGGAAAACCGGGTTAGTTTTACATCGCCATTACAGCTCCGCTTACAAACCTGTTACCATCTGACCCATGCGGCGGCTACTGGCCCATCTTGCGCTCGCGTCGATTCTCGCAGGGATTGCTGCGCCCTTGCTTTCTGCGCAGGAAACAACCTTGCACGCCTGCTGCCGGCGCAACGGCCTGCATCATTGCCAGACTACCAACGAGGAAGGGTTTCATGCGAAGGCGAGCGCGTGTCCATATGCCACGCCGCTGCCATCCACCCCGTCGTTCTGTCTTGAGCCTGGCGCGTTTCGGATCGCTTCACCAGCAATTTGCGGACTTCTGGTTTACAGCTCCTCTTCGTTTCTTCCAGCAAATACTCATCGCGACCTCTCGGCTCGCGCTCCTCCCATCGGCCGCTCTTAAATTCGAAAAACCTTATTTGAATCTAGGAAATCGGGCCGTCGCCCCTGCACACGTGTGTGCCGTAAGGAGAGCGCATGCTTCGTAGAACCGCGTTTTTGTATTTGTCGATCATCATTTCATCAGCCATCGCCCACGCCACCATCTTCGGATCCGTACGCGGAATCGTTCATGACCCGCAACACCGTCCGCTGCAAGGCGGAATGGTTATGCTCCGCTCAAGCACTTCTGACTGGGCGAAGAGCACGAACACTGACGACAACGGTGAATTCGAGTTCAACGCCGTTCCAATCGGAGAGTACACAGTCGCGATCGTCGCGCCGAATTTCACCCAGACGGAGCAGACGGTGGTCGTGAGCTCAGGCAGTGAGCCGTTGCTGCATTTCGCGCTGGCGGTCGCGGCGAAAAACGAGACTGTGAACGTGTCTGGAACACCCGAAGTCGCGCCCATCGACTCGGCGACTCCGACCACCCTCATCGATCGCGCCCAAATCGAAAATAGCCCCGGCACCGATCGGACCAACAGCTTGTCCATGATTACGAATTTTGTGCCCGGCGCGTATGTCACGCACGATCAGCTTCACATTCGCGGCGGGCACCAGACGAGCTGGCTTATCGATGGCGTGCCAATTCCGAATACGAACATTGCTTCCAACGTCGGCCCGCAATTTGATCCCAAGGACATCGACTACATGGAGGTCGACCGCGGAAGTTATGGCGCGGAACTCGGCGATCGTACCTACGGCGTGTTTAACATCGTTCCCCGCAGCGGATTTGAGCGCAACAATGAAGCCGAACTCGTGACCAGCCTCGGCAATTTTTATCAGACGAATGATGCCTTCAGCATTGGCAGCCACACCGAACGCCTTGCGTACTATGCCAGTGTCAACGGAAATCGCAGCAATCTCGGTATTGAAACTCCCACGCCGCAGGTTGTGCACGACGCCCAAAACGGCTACGGCGGCTTTGGCTCGCTGATCTTCAATCCGGATGGCTCGAACCAGTTGCGCTTTGTGACTTCACTTCGCCACGACTACTATCAAATTCCCTATGATCCCGATCCCAACGACATTGAGAACGCGCCGATCCCCGAAAATGGATTTGCCGCACAATTTCCCAGTATTGGTTTTCGCGATCTGGACCGCGAATCCGATGCGATGCTTAACTTTTCCTGGGTGCATACGTTCAATTCGAAAAGTCTGCTGACGGTTTCCCCGTTTTTTCATCACAACAGCACGAACTACGACAGCTCGCCACAGGACTTTCCGACGGCAACAACGCAGCATCGGTCCTCCGATTACGCTGGCGGGCAGGTCAGCTTCGGCGCAAACATCGCGAGAAATAATTTGCAGGTGGGACTGTACAGCTTCTATCAGAAAGACAACCAAACTCTCGGCGTGATCTTCAACGACGGCAGTGGCTCATCGCCTTTCAGCGATTTCGAGCATCCGTCAGGAAATCTATTCGCCGGCTTCATCGACGACAAATTTCAGGTCGCGCCCTGGCTCACGCTTTCCGCTGGAATTCGCCCGACGC
>DAIPJJ010000158.1:0-10033 GCA_036770325.1 Terriglobales bacterium | reverse complement strand
CACATCCGACTCGAACAAAATGTTCTTTCCATCCGGAGACCACAGCTCGCCACTCGCTTCGGTCGCTAGATTGGTCAGCCGATACTTCCGAGTCACCGTTCCCGTCGCGCTGTCAAAATCCGCCGCCCAGATTTGCGATCCGTTCTCTTTCGTCGAAATGAACGCAAACCGCTTCCCATCCGGCGCCCAGCGCGGCCGGTCCGCATCCTGATCAGAAATAATTTCTTTTTCGGCTGTCATTCCGACCGATGCCGAGCGATTCGCTTGCCAATCACCCGGATGAGTGGAGGAACCTGCCTTTGAGGTTTCCAGCGGCACCACCCACACGTGCGGCGTCTTGGTGTTCGCCTTCAAATCAACATCAACCGCCGCGAACAGCACCCACTTCCCATCGGGCGAGACTTCAGGCTCCTCCACGCGCTTGAGCGCCATCATGTCTTCAAATGTGAAGGGATGTTTGGTCTGGGCAAGAATGGGAAGGGCTGCAAGGATCAGGAACGCAAGCACGGGCGAGGACGCCCGTGCCCCCACGAGCATAGATAACAAAGGGCGCATTGAACCTCCGGATCAGATGAAGGAATGAAACCAGTTAGTCTAATCCACCCAGGGATTCACGAGTCGAATTCCACAACCCTCGAAATCGGCGGTGTTGCGCGTGGCGAGCGCCGCGCCGTGGATGTGGGCAATCGCGGCAATCTGAGCGTCAAATTCAGCGATTGGTCTTCCGGTCTTGCGTCTCGATGACGCAAGCAGCGCAAAACGGCGTGCCGCCACTTCGTCGAAACCGAGGATTCGGCCTCCAAAATCCTGCGTGAATGTGGCCTCTGCCTCGAAGTTCAACTTGTCGCGTCTTTTGCCCACGGGAAGAAGTTCGATTCCATAAAGGATCTCTGCCACGGTAATTGTTGTTATGAATAGCTCATCCGCGGCACGCGCTTTCGCAATCCACGCGAGCACTGAGTTTGACGGAGTACTGGCCATAGTTTCAGAGACCACGTTTGTATCGAGTATGGTCACCGGCAGTTACCGAATGCCGGGATCGCGGATCGGGCCGCGTGGAGGTATTTCCAGGTCGACTCCGCCTAAGGGGGCGAATCGTCGCCGGATAGCTTCAACAAGGTCCTTGCCAGTCTTTGGGGCCTTAGCCGCATCAGTTGGTTTATTCAGCTCGATTCGCAAGATTTCCCGGGCTTCTTGTTCCATGGACCTTCCATGTTGCGCCGCGCGGATGCGGAGCTTGCGTTTGGTAACTTCGGGAAGCTGACGAATGGTGATGCTGGCCATGCAATCAATGATATCACTGCAATCAATGATTGCAAACGGCACTGGCATCGAGGCCGGCTTTGACGTATAGCTAGACCCGCAACCAGCTATGCCGCAGCAATTCAATGAGGCGCTCATGTGCGCTTCTAAGCGAGCGCTATATAATCGGCACTCCACCGATGGCAACGACAAGACGTGGATTTTTAGGACAACTTACTGGTGCTACAGCTGCGGTTTTCGCCGGAGTTGGCCGTCTCTGCGCCTCAAAGGAGCGCGAGCCCCACATTGTTTTCCCTACCGCGCCACGTGATCGTATTTCAGTCGCGTCCTATCCATTTCGCGCTTACATCGATGCGCCCGGCAATAAGGACCGCGATCCGAAGCTGCCGGGAATGGACCTCGAAGATTTCGCAGCCGAAGTCGCCAAGAAGTTCAACATCCACAACATCGAGCCGCTCAGCCGCCATTTCCGCTCGCTCGAGCCCGACTATCTCGCCAGCTTCCGCCAGGCACTCAAGCAGGCGAATTCAAAAGCCGTGGATATAGCCGTCGATAACGATCACAGTTTTTATGATCGCGAGCTTTCTGCACGTAAACAAGCCGTAGCCTATGCGAACAAATTCATTGATGTCGCGGTCCAGATCGGATCGCCAAGCATTCGCGCCCACATACGAAGCGCCAAAAACTCGCAACCTGATGTGCAACGCGCCGCAGAAAGCCTGCGTGAAGTCGCGGCCTATGGAAGTGCGAAGAATGTGGTCGTGAATTTAGAGAACGACGACCTCGTTAGCGAAGACGCTTTCTTCATCGTGAAAGTAATCGACGCGGTAAATCATCCGTTTCTGCACGCGTTGCCGGATTTCGCCAATTCCATGCTCACCGGCGATGCCGATTTCAACTATCGCGCGCTGAAGGCGATGTTCGGGCACGCCTACAACATCTGCCACGTCAAGAGCTGGGAGGCGGGGGACGGCGGCAAGCGCTTCACAATTGATATGAAGCGCTCATTCGACATTCTGAAGGCCAGCGGATATCGCGGCTACTGCTCGATGGAGTTCGACGCGCCGGGCGATCCGTACGCGCCTACCTCAGCGTTGATCGAGCAAACGCTCCACTACTTGTCCTGAAGTTCATGCGGCCGGCGGATGGTCCAGAATCGTCTCCGTCGCCGGATCCCAGTACTGCTTTTTCCCCGACCAGTAAGCCTCGGTTGACATCATGCAGGCGACAGAGTGCGCGAAGCCTTCGTGCACCGTGCAGTGCGGCTGCTGGCGTGAGCGCAGGCACTCAAACCAGTTCGCCATGTGCCCGAGCGACAGATCGTCAATCCCCATGGGAGGAATTTCTGTTTCGCCGGGAAGCAAAACGTATTTTGACGCCCGGCTCTTGTCGATGTCCGGATTTTCTTCGTGCGTTCCTTTTTCTTCCACCAACTGATATCGCGGGCTGCCCTCGCCGCCGATATTGAAGAGCGTAGCCTTCTTGCCCATAAAACGGGTAAAGCTTGGCGCGTCGTTTCCGAAGCTGGTCGAGTAGCTCACCAGAAATCCCTTTGGATATTCGAGCAACGTCTGGAAGGTGTCGGCGTTCTCCCGCCCGTCATGCCAGGCAAACACGCCGCCGTGAGAGACGGCTGAACGCGGAAAATTGTCATTCATGAACCAGTGCACGAGATCGATGCCATGGCTCATCCATTGATCTGGGATGCCGCTGGAAAATTCTTTGTACAGGCGGAACTCGCAATAGATCTGCGGATCAAACGGCCGATACGGCTTGTTCAACAGAAATTTGCGCCAATCGGTGTCCTGCTCGCGGATGAGCTTGGTTTCCTTACGCCCGCGCCATCGCGGCCCGTGATAGTTCCACACCATCTCGACTTTGCTTACGTCGCCGAGCACTCCGGTTTGAACCAGATCGTGCGCCGCGATCGGATACGGTTCGCTGCGATGCTGGGTGCCAACCTGCACAATCAACTTGTTTTTCAGGACGGCATCACGCGCGGCTTTCGCTTCCTCCAAAACATCGCCCATCGGTTTTTCGACATAGGCGTCCTTGCCGGCGTCGGCTGTCATTTTCAGCAGCGGCGAGTGCGAAAAATCCGGAGTAGAAAGAATCACGGCGTCGATGTCTTTATCGGCGAGAACGTCTTCAATGTGCTGGAATGCGCGCGGCGCGCGATTGTAGTACTTGGTGTTCGTGGCAACCGCCTTGTCGCGATTCATGCTCCACAGATCGCAAACCGCGTTCATTTCGACGTTATGCGACGGAGCCACCTTCGAGACGATCATGTCGAGTTCGGTGCCGCGGCTGCCGACTCCGACGTGGCATAGCTGAATGCGGTCATTCGCGCCGAGAATTTTTCCATATGAGAGAGCACTTTGCGCCAGTGCCGCGCCGCCAGCAATTGTTGCGGATTTGGACAGAAATGTTCTGCGATCGATGTCTTTGGTCTGATTGCTCATGGTTCCTTCCAGGCAGTGATTCTAAATCCAGCGATTACCGGCTGTACTGATTTCGTTTTTTCTCGGCGTGCCGATCAAGTCCAAGCTGGATGAGCCTATCGATCAGTTCGGAATACCCCACGCCCGAAGCCGCCCACAACTTCGGATACATGCTAATCGAAGTGAAGCCCGGCATGGTGTTGATCTCGTTCAAATAAATCTTGCGCGATTTCGGATCCATCAGAAAATCAACCCGCGCGAGACCTGAACAGTCCACCGCGCGAAATCCTGCAATCGCCAGCTCCTGGATTTTCTTTGTTTCGGTTTTCGTCAGCTTCGCGGGAATAACCAGTTGCGAACCTTCGTCGAGATATTTCGCAGAGTAGTCATAGAACTCGGCGCTGGGCACGATCTCTCCTGGTACCGACGCTTCTGGCTTGTCATTGCCGAGCACGGAAACTTCAATTTCGCGAGCCTTGTTCTTTTTGCCACCCACTCCTTCCTCGATCACGATCTTGCGATCGAATTTCGCCGCTTCTTCAATCGCCGGGCCGAGTTCCCTTCGATCATGCGCCTTTGAAATTCCCACCGATGATCCGAGATTCGCCGGCTTCACAAAAACCGGATACTTCAATTTGCTCTCAACCAGCTTCTGGACTTTCTTCGGCGTGGACTCGCAGTCGCTGCGCAGTACCGTTACGTGCCTCACGATGGGCAACCCAGACGCGATGAACAATGACTTCATGATGTCTTTGTCCATGCCCGCAGCCGAGCCGAGCACGCCGGCGCCCACATAGGGCAGATCCGCGAGTTCAAGTAGACCCTGAATGGTGCCATCCTCGCCAAAAGTACCGTGCAGCACGGGAAAGATGACGTCCACGTTGATCGCGCGATCTGTTGCCCGACGGGTAGGCGCGTTGCTTTGAAATGGAGTCATGGCCGAGCCGTGCGGTTCAGGGGGGACGACCACCGACTCGCCATTCTGCAAGACGGCAGCCGCAGGAGTGGTTTCGGGATCCCCGGCGCGCAGCGTGGATTCCTGTGTGGCGCGGGCGGCATCACCTGCCTTCCCATGCAGTAACCGCTCGGCATCCGAAGCGGTCAGCCATCGCCCATCTTTCGTAATTCCAATGGGAACCACTTCATATTTTTTAGGATCGATTGCCTTGAAGACCGAAGCTGCCGAAAGCAGCGAGATTTCGTGCTCTCCACTGCGCCCGCCGAAAAGAATTCCTACCCGCAATTTTTTCATTTCAATTCAGTGTGAAGTGGGAGCAGGATTCGCGTCAATCGCACGCGTGATTCCCGCCTTTCATGTGGCGTCCCCTGTGGGACTCGGGGGCGATTGCCATCCTCCCCAGCACTCGTGCTGCTGCCCAAGAGTGAAAAGAAAGCTTGCTCTGCGGGCTTTGCGCTGAGCTTTGCGATCTTTGCGGTTAAAATCTTTTGCTCCTGACCACCTGAAGCTCTTGACCGCAAAGGACGCTAAGGATGCGCGAAGTTCGCAAAAGCAACCCGGGAAGATCATTGCGCGGGCACGATCTCCACATAATCCAGTGGCGCCGGCTCTCCACCATCCGGCACGCCTTCAATCTTCACCACATCGCCGGGCTTGAGTCGGATGTTGGAGAAGGTGTATCGCGTGGAAGTGTGTCCATTCATCTTGTCCGATGGCAGACGATCATCCGCCGCCCACGAAACCACCCCGCGATCATTTACCAGCAACTCGTAATGCGTCACGCCATTGTTGAGATCGAAATATTGCACCGCAATGTCGTAACGTCCTGCCGCTCGATCGAACTTAAAGCTCGCCGAACACGAACTCTGCGCTGTGCACGCCACCGCCTTCCCGCCTGCCGCCGTTTCCCACGGCGTGACATCAACCGGCTGATATCCGGAGAGCTGCATGGTTTCGGCTTCAACTCGAGTCGAATCGTGGCCCACGCGTCCGAGCGCATCCTCGATTCCCGACTCGCGATGGAACCAGTTCACGATCGCGTCCCGCCAGACAATTGCATGCCCAGCCTGATATTCCAGCCGCCGCAGCGTTTCGTAATACCGTTCGTCGTCCACCAGGCCCTTCAGCGTCTTCCACTGCGCGACCAGCCACGCTGCCTGCGCCGCACCCTCGTAGTGCGAATCGTAGATGTACTGAATCACTGTTTTGTTCTGGTGCAGCATGTAGGTGTACGGCACGTGATGCATGAACAGCAGCAGATCGTCGGGACAATTCTCCAGCGGCTCATAAAGCTGTTGAACCGCGGGAGAATATTGACTGATGTAACCGGTGCCCGTCGCCATCGTGCGATCCATGCCAATCCCCTGCTGGTCGGCGCGGTGCCACTGGCCCCAGCCGTTGTTCTCTGACGATTCGATTCCTGGCCCGTAGTGCGGCCCCGTGATGTCCGTCAAAGTCTGCGCGCCCAGCGGTCCGGTGTAGTTCACGTAAATGCTCCACGAGTGGAGCAGCATGGTGGAAGCGGTTGCAATCACACGAGGATCATTACCGAATGTGAGTTGTGTCCATTCCGCCGCGATTTGTTCAGAAGTCAAATCGGGGTTCCACGCCAGCCGGGCATACCCATAAAGATTCGCCATCGCCAACGGATGTGCGAGCCAGTTTTCATCCAGCCCAACATTTACCACCGCATTGAATCCGCTCAGAGGCCGATGCCAGACCTTACCCGAGACAATTTGCTTGACCGGCGTCACGCCCTGCACGTGCATGTCGAAGTCGAGCATCTTTTTCCACATCGGCACCAGAAACACCAGATGCCGCTGCTGCCCCGTGTACTCCTGCGTGACTTGTAGCTCGATGGCTTCATTCGTGTGCTGCATGGCACCGAATAAGGGAGAAGCGGGTTCCTGCGCCTGAAAATCTATCGGGCCGTATTTGATCTGCAACACGACGTTGTCTTCGAATTTTCCATCGAGCGGATGAAAATAATCGTAGGCCGCCTTAGCGCGATCGGCCTTCATGTCGCGCCAATCGAGATGATGGTTGTAAACAAACGCACGATACATCAGCACGCCGCCATGCGGCTTCAAGGCCCGCGCGATCACGTTCGCAGCATCGGCTGCTGTGCGGTGATACTGCGAAGGACCGGAACGGCCTTCGGAATCCGCCTTCACAACAAAGCCAGCGAAGTCAGGGATGCGCGCGTAAATCTGATCGACAGTCTTTTTCCACCAGTTCGCAACTTGCGGGTCCAGCGGATCGAATGTCTTCAGTCCACCGACCGCTTCTGGACTGCTCAAATCAACGGACAACACCAGCTTCACTCCCCACGGACGAAATACATCCGCCACGCGCACGAGTTGAGGCAGGAAATCCGCACTCAACACGCGAGGATCGGCGTTCACATTGTTGATTTCGCATCCATTGATTCCGATCGAGGCGAGCAGCCGCCCATATTCACGAACACGACTCAGATCGCTGCGCACATTTCCGCTTTCGAAAAAGATCGACCGTCCCGCGTACCCGCGCTCGATGGTGCCGTTCAGGTTGTCCCACTGACTCGCCCAGCGAATAGGTGCAGCAGGATTTTCCACGTCGTCTAGTTCCGAAACATCCCGCCCTTCGGCGATCCGCGCCAGAAAAGCGAATGTTCCGTAGAGAATCCCACGATCATCTCCGCCGATAATGAGCCAGTACTTGCTTCCGTTACGCTGAAGTGTTTTCAGCCAGAATCCATCGGGCGAGATTGAGCGCAAACCTTGAAGTTGCGGAAATGAATGGCGCGCTTCTTCAGCGGTTCCCAGGACCAATGCATTGGAGTCGGAGACTCTCGCCAAGACCTGCAAATCTGGAACTGCGGACCTCAGCTCTTGCGTGGCACTGTTTACGACATTACTCGCGCTCAACACGGCTGCGCGATTCGGCAGTGAATCCGCCTTCCACTTCGCCGAGATCTGCTGTGCTGAGTAACGCAACCACCCTTCGCGGCCAGTTTCTGCCCGAACGAGAGAAACAACAGCAAGGACTGTGAGTGCGACCACAGGCAGGTACTTCATCGTCGTTCAAGATACACTACCGTGTGGCGCGGACACTCTTGTCCGCGAATTCCGCCTGTCCTAAGAAGCGTTGAAGGACATCGGCACCTTGAAGTTCTTACGCAATGCCAAAACGTCCTCCAGGCCCGCCACCGAAATTCTTGATCGGCAATATGCCGCTTGCCGACGCCGATCCGCTTTCGGTATTCAATAAGTGGGCGCGGGAGTACGGCGACATCTTCTACTACCGTGCCGCCTGGCTGCATGTCTATTTTCTGAACCATCCTGATCTCATCGAGGAAGTTCTGGTCCGCAATCCTCGCAATTTTCTGAAAGACCGCGTCGTGCGTAACAGCCGATGGTTCTTTGGAGACGGACTGCTCACGAACGAAGGCGATGCATGGCTGCGGCAACGAAAGCTGTCGGCTCCGGCATTTCACCGTGAACGCGTGAGTTCGTACGCGCGGATCATGACCGACTACGCCAGGCAGATGGTCTCTACCTGGAGAGACGGAGAAACTCGAGACATTCATCAGGAGATGATGCGCCTCACGCTGCAAATCGTGGTGTGCGCGCTGTTCAACGTCGAATCTGAGACGCAGCGAATTTCATCGGCGATGAACGTGATGATGGGCAACGCGACCGGCGCTCGCATGCTGCTTCCTCCGATTGCACGCTTTCTACCTATTCCGCAGATGATGCGGGTCCGCCGTGCAGTAAGGGACCTGGACGAGATTGTTTACAGCATCATTGCCCAGCACCGCGCCGCGAACCGGGATTCCGGCGACCTGCTCTCTATGCTCATGCAGGCACGCGATGAAGACGGCAGCCGCATGTCAGACAAGCAACTGCGAGATGAAGTTCTCACCTTTCTGCTGGCCGGTCATGAAACCACCGCACTCGCGCTTACCTGGACGTGGCACCTGCTAAGCCGGCATCCAGAGATCGAGAGCAAGCTGCACGAAGAACTTGACCGCGTACTTGCCGGGCGCGCTCCTGAATTTTCCGATCTGCAACGCCTGCCCTACACCGAGCGCGTGATCAAGGAATCGATGCGCCTCTACCCGCCCGCGTGGAGCCTCGCACGCACCGTCATCTCCGATTTTGAGCTTCGTGGCTACAAAATCCCTGCGGGGGCGAACGTCGTAATGAGCCAGTGGATTATGCATCGTCATCCGGCGTATTTTCCCGAGCCTGAAAAATTCGACCCCGACCGCTGGCTCACGGAACCCGCGCAAAAACTTCCGCGCTTTGCTTACTTTCCATTCGGCGGCGGTCCCAGGCAGTGCATCGGCGCAGCGTTCGCCATGATGGAAGCCATCCTGCTACTCGCAACAATCGCGCAGGAATTCCAACTGCGCTCGGTTCCCGGGCAGCAGCTAACACCAGTCCCAAGTTTTACCTTACGGCCAAAGTACGGGCTTAAAGCGACCCTTATGGCGCGGGATAACTTGGCTTCTCGCAACGACCTGCAGACTTCGACCGGAGTTGCGCAACGTGCATGATCTCGCACCTTCTTCTTGACGAACCAAACCTTGGCTTCGTATCATTGAGTGACCAGTCTGCTCTTCGGAGCTGACCTTGGATTTCATGCAGAGTGGCTGAGGGACGAGCCCTGAGACGCCACGGCAACCGGATCTTGATCATCTATCGAGACCGCCAGGTGCCAACTCTCGACCCGGAAAGTACGGGGGACATGAGATTCGGGATGCGAGAATTTACCAGCAATTCCTGAGCCTCTTTTCCCATTTCCGGGGAAAAGAGGGTTTCGTTTTTAGGGCCGATTTTCTCTGCGCTGTCTGTGAATCCTCGGCGGACTCTGCGGTTAAGGTCTTCACCAGACATTTAACCGCCGGGATCGCGGAGTTTAAACAGAGAGATCGCCGAGACAATCCGCAGTCGCTCAGAACGAGCGTGCCATGCGATATGAACTGCGCTGTCGGGAGTGTCACAAGAGCTGGGGCAATGTGCCCAAAACGGTTTGCGAAGAATGCTTCTCTCCTCTCGAAGTCTTCTTCGACTACGACGCGGTGAAGAACGAATTCACGCGTGAAAAAATTGCCGCCGGTCCTCCCAACATTTGGCGCTATTCCGCGCTTCTTCCTCTTCCGGAAGATTTCGAGCCCACACTTCCCGTCGGATTCACGCCGTTGATCAAAGCCGGCTCGCTCGGCCGGGCGATCGGCTCAAAAAGTCTTTACATCAAGAACGATGCCGTCTGCCTGCCGACCCTCAGCTTCAAAGATCGCGTCGTCGCGACAGCCCTAGCTAATGCCCGCGCCTTCGGATTCGACACCGTCTCTTGTTCCTCCACAGGTAATCTCGCCAACGCAACT
>DAIPJJ010000157.1:0-10093 GCA_036770325.1 Terriglobales bacterium | reverse complement strand
GCGTCCCACGCCTGAACTCGGAACAAAAGCGCACGAATTGCAATTGCGGCTGCCACAGAGCAAAGCAGTCCGGCGGCAGCGCCGATCGCGGTTAACCAGACTGCCTCTTTCATTACAAGTTGCTGGACCGAACTACGCTGCGCACCAAGCGCCATCCGGATTCCGATCTCACGGGTTCTCCGGCCGACCGAATATGCGATCACACCGTACAATCCGACTACGCCCAGGAGTAGGGCCAAAGACGCAAAACCAGCCACCAGCCATGCCGCTGAGCGATGCATGTACGCCGAAGGTGAATGGCTGATTCTGTCAATCATTGTGGTTTCGTCCATGGTCCCAATACCGGGATCAACTTCACGGACGGCGGCGACCAGTGCTGGCAATATCGCTCCCTCTGCCTGGGACACGCGAACGACAAGTGAAAAATATGTATCGGACCTCTGATTGAACGGGTAGTAAATGGCGGGCCAGATTTCGGAGTCGAGCGATCCGTCCTTTACATCTTCGACAACGCCGACGATTTCTGAGATTGACTTTGGCGACAAATCAGTGTCGCCTACCTTCTTGCCGATCGGGTCTTCTCCCGGGAAGTATTGTTTGGCGAATGCCTGATTGATGATTACAACGCGCGGCTTGGAAGCATCTTCGGCATCGGTAAAATATCGTCCGCGCAGCAACTTCGCTTTCAGAGTTGCTAATAGCTCGGAACTTACAGAGCGCTGGTTTACTTCGTTGTGTTCACCGTTATAAGGTCGTCCCACGAAGCGGACCCAGGTAGTATTGCCATTGAAACTCACCGGCAAAACGCTGGTGAGTCCAGCAGATTCAACTCCAGGCAGATGTTTAACTCGATCGATCAATTGCCTTGCGGCTGCTATCTGCTGCTCATCTTTTGCATAGTCGGTTTCAGAAAGCGCGACCCTGAGCGTGGCAAGATGGTCTGGCTGGAAACCAACTTCCACGTGCAGAAGACGATACAAACTCTTGCCCAGTAGTCCGGCGCTGACTAACAAGACCACGGCAAGCGCGAGCTCAACGACCACAAAATTCGCACCAAATCGTCGCCATAAGGTTCCGGCGTATCCTCGCCCACCCTCCACTAGACCGGGGTGTAGGTGCTTCAATGGCACTCGCAGCAAAGGAGCAACTGAGAACAGGACCGTGGCTCCGAAAGCGAGAAGCCCCGCAAAGGCGAGTATGTGAAGATTCAGTTTGAGTCCCACGAAAAAAGGCAAGTATTTCAGGACATCCTTCGAGAGCATTCCGAGGAGTACTTGCATTACGACGCGCGCGGCGAAGATGGAGAAGACGCCGCTCACGCACACAAGAAGCGCTCCTTCTATCGTGAACTGCCGTATTAAGCGAGCTCGCGATGCGCCTAGTGCTCCGCGCACAGCAAACTCGTGCTTGCGACTCTCCGAACGAACAAGAAGAAGGCTTGAGACATTCACGCAGGCGATGAGCAACAACAGGCCCGCGCCACCTTGCAACGCAAGCAGCAGCGGACGCACGTCTGCGAAGATATCCTTTGCTAGAGGTGCTACAAATGCGCCTTGGCCACGATTGTCTCCCGGATATTGAATTTCCAGTTGCTTGGCAATTGCAACCATGTTGGCTCGCGCCTTCTCGACGGAAACGCCCGGTTTAAGACGTCCGATACCGGTGAGATTGTGACAGCCACGCCGCTTGCCGCAATTATCTGAAGCATGCAGCGTTGTCCAGAACTCCGCATTTCCAACCGGAGCAAATTGAAAGCTCTCGGGCATTACACCAACGACGGTGTAAGGAACACCGCTCAGCGTGATGGTCTGGCCGGCAATGTCTTTCCTTGAACCGAATCGCTTTTGCCAGCCGGAATAGCTCAGCATCACGGTTTGCGGCGCTTCGGGCAAGTCTTCTCCGGCATAGAAATCACGTCCCAGCATTGGAGGCACACCCAACGTGTGAAAGAATCCATCACTTACTCGCACTCCCCGCACCGGTTCCGTGCCGGTTGCTGTGCGCAGCAGATAACCTGTGGTGGTGTAGACGTCCATCGAACTGAAAACCTGGTTGGTTCTTTTCCAATCCAGATAATCGGGGTAGGACAAATTGGCACGCGGAAACATGGAGGTGAATTCAGTTACCGTAACCAGGCGATTCGGATCAGCGTAGGGAAGCGGCTTGACCAACGCGGCGTCGACAAAAGCGAAGATTGCCAGGCTGGCAGACATCCCAAGCGCCAGAATGAGAATTGCAGTTGCCGTAAAACCGGGAGCATTTCGTAACTGCCGCAAAGCGTAACGAACGTCTTGTAGTAGTCCACTCATTTCGTCTACTCGTACCTCAGCGCCACCATGGGATCGACCTTCGCCGCGCGGCGCGCGGGAACAAATCCGGCAACGAATGCTGCGAACGCCAGAACTAGAATTGATGTTGAGAGCAGGGCGGCATCGACATTCTTGATTTCGTAGAGCTGCGCTTCGACGAAGCGCACGCAAAGAAGGGCAACCGGAATACCGATTGCAAGTCCTACGGCTGCCTGGATAGCTACACTCCGCATGACCATGGTTGTGACTTGAGTGCGTTCCGCGCCGAGTGCCATTCGAATTCCGATTTCTGCAGTGCGTCGCGCCACGCTATACGCGGTCACGCCATACAGCCCAAGGGTCGCCAGCAGCAATGCCAAAAGACCGAAGAGCATCGTCAGGCGCGCCAGCATGCGGTCGCCTGTGAAGCGATCTGAAATTTGTTGGTCGAAGGTTTGAAATTTGTCGACTGCCAGATTGGGGTTGATGGTGGAAAGCGTTCTCCGCGCCAGCATCTCCATGTCGCTCATCGGGTGGTCCGTTTCAAGTACGATCGCCCCGGCATACATCATTTCGTCATCTTCGATCGGAGACTTATCACTCGCTGGTCTTTGCAGCATTGGGACAAAGTCCATTGCGTGGTTTTTCCAGCGGACATCGGTGTAAACGGTGTCCTCGACTACACCAACGATCTCGAAATCGCCAGGCGAGCCGGGTGAACCAAAGTGATGTCCAATGGGGTTCTCGCCGGGATTGAATAACCTCTTTACAAAAGTTTGATTGACTACAGCCACTGTCGGAGAAGTCGCTGTGTCCTGCACGCCAATGCCACGGCCCATCAGTACACGCGTGCCAACAGAATCGAAGTATTCGGCGTTTGCTTTTATGTGCGAAGAGTGAACATCCATAGCCGGCTTTCCCAGCACCTGCACATCTCCTTCGTCGTTGTTGTCTTCCATTGGTGTGTAGGAAGAAATGCCAACCTTTTCAATGCCAGGAATCGCGTGAAAACGCTCCTCGATCAGGCGATATAAATCTCCAACCTGACGCTGTGAGTATCCCGCTGCCTGCGGATTGAAATGGACGATGTAGCGATTGGTGGAGTCGAGCTTCAGATCAATGTTCTGCAATTTGCTGAGACTCTGTGCAAAGAGTCCCGCACCAATCACTAATACGAGTGACAGCGCCGCCTGCGAAATCACTAAGCCCCGCTGTAGCAGCGTGGCGCCGCCTGTGGTAGTGCGAGAGCCGCTGCGCAGGGCGTCGGCAGGCTCAGCTTTTGCCGTTATCCATGCTGGCGCGATGCCGAATAAAATTCCCGTCAGTAGCGACAGACCGCAGTCGAACGCTAAAACTGCGGGCGAAGGACTCGCGTGAATCGGCAAACCCTGTGCTTCCGGAAAGGCAAGCGCGAGCAGCATTTGCGTTCCCAGATAAGCCACCGCGAGTCCCAATATTCCGCCGATGCTCGCAAGCAATACGCTTTCGGTAAGCAGTTGGCGAACAATTCGAGCACGCATGGCGCCTAAGGCGGTCCGCACCGACATCTCTGCTTTCCTTGCCATTCCTCGAACAAGGAGCAAGTTTGCAATATTTGCGCAGGCAATCAGCAAAACCAGGACAGACGTCCACATGAGAAGCCGCAGGTGCGACTCGTATTGTTCCTGCATGTGCCGGATGCCCTCGCCACCCGGAGTCAGCGTGATATGTGCTTTAGGCAGTTGGACTTTGTTCTTTTCCGTTGAATAGATGCGGGTGGTGGCGAGCGTCTGTCGAAGAAGTCCGCTCAGCTTTGCCTGGAGTTGCAGCTGAGAAACTCCCGGTTGTAAACGCCCAACCATGTATAGCCACGCTGCATTTGCGTCGTGTACATAAGGTGCGTTCGCGAGCGAAGGCATGGACTCAATCGGCAAATAGAAATCGGGCGGCGTGCTCGAAAGCCGGTCGCCATAAAAACCTTCGGGCGCAATTCCCGCGATTGTGACTGGTTTTGTATTTACAAAAAATGTGCTGCCAACGATTGCAGGATCGGCGGAGTAGGTGTTCTTCCAGCTCTCGTAACTCATCACAGCCACGATCGGCGCACCCTGAACATCGTCCGAATCGAGGAACAACCTGCCCGCTCGTGGCCTGAGCCCGAACGTCCGAAAATAATTGCCCGAAACAAACTCGCCCATGATTGAGCGAGCGCTCTCCTGGCTTTCACCGCGGCGTATCACGATAGGGCGAAATTCAAAGCCGGCTTGAATTGCTGCGAGATCTTCGAATTCGGGCGTGTTCTTTCTTATGTACTTGTATGTTTCAGTGGAGAACAGCGAGTAGCTGCCATTCTTATGCGGAATACCAGCGCCCACGCAGCAGTCGTCTCGATCGCCGAGTCGAACAAGTGCCTTGGGGTTGGCCACAGGGAGGTTCTTCATCAGGACTGCGTCGACGAGGGTGAAGATCGCGGCATTGGCACCGATGCCGAACGCGAGCGTCAGCAAAGCGGTCGCAGTAAACCCCGGCGTTTTTCTTAACTGCCTGAGAGCGAAACGAAAATCCTGTATCAGTCCAGTCATTGTTTGCTCACTCGTATCTAAGAGCCGCCATGGGATCGACCTTGGCCGCGCGGCGCGCGGGAACGGAAATGGCGATTGCGCTGGCAAGTACGATCAGGCCTCCGACCAGCACATAAGTCAGGACATCGTGCGCAGTTGTGTCAAACAGAAAGCTGCGTATCCAGCGGCCGGCAATGAGAGCTCCAGCCCATCCGACAACGATTCCCAACGCGACCATGAGCAACCCTTGCCGAGCGATCAGCGCGAATACCTTCTGCCGAGTCGCGCCTAGAGCGAGGCGAATTCCGATTTCGCGCACACGCTGCCCGACTAAATAAGCCAGCACTCCATACAAACCTGCGGCAGAGAGCAGCAAACCAACCCAGGCAAAGGCCGAAGTAATTTCCACGGTCAGCTTGCGCACGCGCAGCTCTCTCTGAACTGACTCGTTCATTGAAATCATGTCTTGAGTGGCAAACTCCGGGGCCTCGGTCTTGATTACGTTGCGAATATCTTGCGCGATGTTTTTGTTTGTGCCCCTGGTGCGCACAGCAAACGAGGGCGCCCACGCAACCAGAAAATGAGGGAGCGTGCCGGTGGTTGGGAGTTGAAGGTACGAAATCAGCACCTCCGGCTGGATGTCGCCGCCGATTGCATTGCCTTGAACCACGTTTTCTGAAACGCCAACAACCGTGATCGGCGCGGGAAACTCTGCGTCCTTTTCAAGAACGATTTGCTTTCCGATCGGATCCACGCCATGAAGAAACTTTTCGGCAAACGCACGGTTCACGACTCCCGAAAGCTGACCCTGGCCGGCGTCACTTGCAGCGATGAACCGGCCTTTTAGAAGAGGAATGCTGAAGGCACGAAAATAGCCGGGACTAACTGCCTGCATTCGGATCTGTGGAGGATTCTTTTGTTCAGGCGTGAAGTATCCGGGGACGCTAAATCCGCCAGTGATTGTGATCTGGAAATTCGACACCGGCAATGAAGTCACCATGCCCGCTGAATCGACGTTCGGCAATCGCTGGAGCCTGTCAAGAATTCGCTGGAATGCTGAGGTCGCGGCCAACGTACTAACGTTGCCCTCCTGCGGCCACAGTACGAATCCGGTCACATTGTCGGGGACAAATCCGAGTGGAACATTTTGCAGCGAGCGAAAAGTTTTTAGAAACAGTCCGGCGGCAACCAGCAGAACACACGTCAACGCTACTTCTGACGCGACGAGAATGCCGCTCAGGCGATGCGACCGGCTGAATCGGCTAGATGCATTGCTCTGCAGAAGTTCGCTCCTGTTTCGCAACAGATGCCGCGCGGGGGCTAGCGCAGCGGCCAAGCCACACAATGAGGTGAGTAAGAGACATCCAGCGAACGTCCACCAGTCAAGCCGTATCTCGTCGAACCGCGCATATCCCTGGAACAGGTGTCGCGCGGTTTGCACAAATCCCATTGCCAGCAGCCAACCTGCGGCAGCGCCTGCAACGCAGAGCAGCAAGCTTTCTGTAATCAGTTGCCGCAGCAGCCGAGTTCGCGTGGCGCCCAGCGCCGACCGCATGGCAATTTCGCCTTCCCGTTTCGTGGCGCGTGCAATTTGCAGATTGGCGGTGTTGACGACTGCGATCAGCAGAAGCAGCAGGCAAGCCGCGAGCAATGCCAATATCGCCGGTCGTTCATTGCCTGTGACCAGCCTTTGATATGGGTACAGCCAGAAGTGAATCGTCTGCCCATTGCTCGTTCCCATGGCACTGTTGCGAAGAAATGCTTCGCCTTCGCTGTGTGCCTGATCCAGCGTCACGCCAGGTTTGAGCTTTCCGAGAACACTCAGTTGGTCAAAACCCTGTTTTGTTTTTCCATCAGGAGTAAGTTGCAGGGCCGTCCACAGCGTTTGCGTTCGCAACGGAAACTGAAACTGCGAAGGCATGACGCCGACGATTGTGTAAAGGTCGCCACCGATTTTGATTTTGCTGCCGAGGACGTTCTTGTCGCTGTGAAGCGTATCTCGCCAGAAGGGAGAACTTACGATTGCGACGTTCGCGCCTGGATCATCGTCTCCTTTCTGAAAGGAACGACCCATGAGCGGCTCGGCGCCGAGCACCTTAAAAAAGTTTGCAGTCACCGAAGGAGCCACCAGCATCTGCGCGCCTGCATCGGTTTGCACTGCAACCGGAACACTCGAGTAAGCGCCGAGTTCTGCGAAGCTATGAAGGCTCCGCTGCATGTCCTGGAAATTGCGGAAGGTGATGTTCGAACTTGAGTCGGCCTGACCGGTTGTACCCACCAGAACGAGCCGGTCGGGATCTTTGTACCTGAGGGGTCGCAGAAGGACCGATTGCACCACCCCGAGCATGCCGGTGGTGGTTCCGATTCCGAGAGCGAGCACGATGATTGCGGCCGCAGTGAAGCCCGGGTTCTTGCGCAACTGCCGCAATGCAAAGCGAACGTCTTGAAGTAGTCCATTCATAGTTTTCACTCGTACCGGAGCGCCACTATGGGATCGATCTTCGCCGCTCGGCGCGCTGGAATCAGGCACGCCAAAAGGGCGGCGGCTAGCAACACCACTGTCACGGAGATGAAGGCGAAAAGGTCGAACTCGCCTATTCCGTACAAAATGTTCCTCATGGCCCGGGCGGCGATCACCGCACCACAGAGTCCTAAGGCTGAGCCGATCACCGCCAACACCATGCCTTCCTTCACGATCAGGGCCACTACCGTCTGCCTTGCCGCGCCCAGCGCCATGCGCAGACCGATCTCACGCGTGCGCTGCGCGATGGCGAATGCCATCACTCCGTAAATGCCGACGGTTGCAAGCAGCAGAGCGAATGCTGCGAAGGTCCCGTACAGAATCGTCTGAAAGCGATCTGACGCGCGGGATTGATCAACGATTTGATCCATGGTTTGCACGTCAGTCACAGGCAAATCGCGGTCCATGGATGCGACCACAGTGCCAATAGTCTTTGTCATTGCGGATGGATCACCCGAGGTCCGCACGGCGATGGCGGCTCTGGGCCAAGGGGTTTCGTAAAAGGGAATAAGGATTTCCGGGGTGTCATTGTTACGCAAGTCGCCCATTTTTACGTCGTGAAACACTCCCACAATCTGCCGCTCGACTGGCGGAGCATTTCGCGGCACACCGGGGATAGGCTGGTCCACGGAAATACGTTGCGTTATCGGGTTGGTGCCTTTCAGAAAACGGCGGACAAACGTTTCGTTGACAACTGCCACTCGTGCGCTGCCTACAACATCTTGATCGCTGAAACCGCGACCTTGGACGACGCGAATTCCGAATGTTTGAAAATGCTCAGGTGTGACCATTTCGAAGAAAGCATCGGGACGCTGTGAAGGATCAGCAACTGGTTGACCGACGACACTGAACGACTTTCCAAAGCCCTCCCCCGTCAGCGGAATGCCGGTGGACGCTTGCGCATTCAAGACGCCCGGCGCGGACTTCAGCCGCTGCAAAATTTCGCGGTAGAAGGTGATCATCTCGTCAGGATTACCAAATTTTGTGGAAGGGACGGGGAGGTTGAAAGTGAGGATGTGATCGGTGCTGATTCCCAGATCGACACGCGCCAGATTGCGCAAGCTATGTATCGCCAGGCCCGCGCTGCTCAGCAGAACCAGGGCCAGCGCAAACTCACCCACAACCAGAGCTCTGCGGAGCCGTTGTCGACTAGCGCTTGTACCCGCCGCTCCGCCCTCCTTCAGCGCGCTGTTCGGATCGACGCCGGAGGCCTGCCATGCCGGCGCGCAGCCGAACAATGCCGCAGCCAAACTGGTTGCAGCCAGAGTGAATAAAAGGACCGGAATGCTTAGGCGGATGTCTGCTTCAGCAGGCAATTCATACCGCGGAATGATTGTGTTAAATGCTCTGATCAGAATTTGCGCTAAGCCGATTCCGGCTGCACCGCCCAGCAATGCCAGGAAGAGACTTTCGCTCATAAACTGCGCGAAGAGTTCTCGCCGCCCGGCGCCCAGTGATGCGCGGATCGCAACTTCTTTTTGCCGGGTGCTCGCCTTAGCAAGCAACAGGTTCGCCAGATTTGCGCACGCGATCAGAAGGACGAATCCGACGGCTCCCATCAACAGCCACAACATCAGCAGAGTTTCTCGAGGAAGGAAATCGTTGCGCAGTTGCTCAACGCGCACGCCCCCGTCTCTATTCGACTCTGGATGCTGCTCGTTGATGCGCTTCGCGATCACATCCATCGCTGCCTGCGCCGCGCTTAAAGAGACCCCCGGCTTCAGGCGGCCCATGACCAGGAGCCAATGAAAGTTGTAGTTGATCTGCTCAGGCCTGAAGGCCAGCGGTGTTGTCAACTGAGCCGGAAGCCGGTCTGCCACGCCCACAGCTAAAACTCCGACCACGGTGTAGGGCTCGCTATTGAGTCGAATTGTGTGCCCAACGATGTTCTGGTCGGCGCCCAATCTTTCCCACAGTCGGTGCGACAAAACCACCACGTGATCTTTGCCGAGTTCTCCTTCTTGTGGCAGGAAGTCACGACCTAAAAAAAACCGGAAGCCCTGCATGTTGAGCCACCCGGGCCTGGCCAGACGGCCGGTAATCCCTTCTGGATTCTCCGCGGTCGCTAGATTGAAGCTTTGCATAGGCGACCATGCCTCGATGTCCTGAAAAACGGAACCCTGGCGTTTCCACTCGAGAAAATCGCCAGCGGAAACCAGGTTGCGGTTGCCGTTAATCTTCGACCACAGCATCACTAGCTGCTCCGGCTTGGAATACGGCATGGGCGCAAGAGCCGTGGCGTATAACACCGTGTACATTGCCGTCGTCGCCCCGATTCCAAGAGCTAGCGTCAGCACCGCGACGCCAGTAAAGCCTGGGCTCCTGCGAGTCTGGCGAGCCGCGTAGCGAATGTAGTTAAAGAGCTTCATCGCTTTGTTTCCTTACTCGTACCTCAACGCCACCATCGGATCGACCTCCGAGGCACGACGGGCAGGGATGTAGCAAGCCAGCAGGCCGGAGGCGACAAGAAGGATCGCGACCAGGATGAAGGTTCCGAAATCCATCGATCCGACGCCGTACAGAGTGCTTTGCATCGCCCGCGCCAGAATCACAGCGCCGAGTAGCCCGAAAGCCAGACCGCCCAGAGAGAGGAGACATCCTTCGCGCAGCACCAACTTCAACACATGGTTCTTGTCAGCGCCGAGCGCCATGCGCAAGCCGATTTCATGCGTGCGCTGGCTGACGGTGTACGACACGACGCCATAGAGGCCGACGGCCGCGAGGAACAGCGCCACGCCGGCGAA
>DAIPJJ010000156.1:0-10138 GCA_036770325.1 Terriglobales bacterium | reverse complement strand
CAACCAAAGTAGTCAACATCGAGTTCATGTTGGAATCGCGGGAAAGCGAGGGCGTAAGGCTCAACTTTCCCGCTTGTTTTTCAATAATTTGACCTCCTCAAGTCTCTCGTTGTTACGAAAACGGAACAACCTGCCCGTTTTCCCATGCACCCCTACGACCATTTCTGGCCGCGTTAATCAAGCAGAGCAATTCCATCAAATCGCCCTCTGGGCGGGCGATTTGCCGGTTACAGAGCGTTACGTTCCGGATCCCCGGTGTTTCGTTTTCGTAAATTACTGCCATTTGACAACCAGAGTTGCTGAATCGTGGTTCACTTTCTGGCATATCGCCGTCAACGTCTAGGGCTGGTTGGGGAAGATCTTCGTGAGTTGGTGTGTGGCATGTTTTCCACAGAATCTACCGAGGGCTTAGGGTTATTTTTGAGTACAATTCACCTGTGACGTGGTGGTCGCTCCGCATGGCAGCGTTGGGTCATGCATTTTCCCTTTCCCTATCCGGAACCCCGGGCCAAGTTTTGCACTTAAATTTCACCGAATTTTGACGGAAGCTATAGAGCAAGAACTTAGAATGGCTGCCAGACCTTAGATCGAATACGTAAAAACCCCGATGCGCTGACGTGCCCATCGGGTGAGTAGTTGCTCAGTACGTAAGTCCAACTAGTGGGGTGGTTGTGGCAACAGGCGTTGATGGGCGGGCTACTGTATTTCTCCTTGCGCAGAACAGGCTATTGCGCGAGGCACTCTCTAAGATTCTTTCCAAAAAAGAGTCGATCCAGGTGCTCGGATCGTGCGCGCTGACCAACGAGTCTCTGCAGGAGATCGTCCTGTCGGGGCCCGATGTTTTAGTCATTGATTCGTTCAGCACCAACATGGTGCATCTTGAATTTGCTCGCGAGGTGCAGCAACGCCTCCCCGAAACGAAATTAGTGATGATCGGAATGGAAGCCGACGGCCCGCCGTTTCTGCGAGCCATACGCGAAGGGGCGATGGGTTATGTGGTGAAAGACGCATCAGCCCTTGAGGTTGTAGCTGCGGTGCGTACTGTGGCAAATGGCGGCGCGTTTTGTTCGCCTGAGCTTTGTGCTTTCCTGTTCCGTTTTGCAGCACAGCAGAACCAAATGCCCAGCTTCTACGCACGCAGCCGCCTGGGCCTTACCAACCGCGAGCAGCAACTCGTGAGACTTATTTCACAAGGGTTGACGAATAAGGAAATCGCAAATCAACTGCAATTGGCCGAGCAGACCGTGCGAAATCACGTTCATCGGATGTTGCGCAAACTCGGCGCCACCCATCGGCTTGCGATGGTCGATATCTGCCGCACCGAGGGTATTCAAATCTGACCGGCGCCAGAAGCGCCGTGTGCGCCGTATGCGCCGTATGCGCCGTTCGCGCACCCCAAAAGGCGTTCCACTCTTTCCTGAAGAACAATCGCGCGCTGATACTCCCGTCCTTGCGCTGATCCCATCGATACCTGCTCATTGCGATACATCATGGGACTCGGTACGCTCACGCGCAGGCTGGCATGCACTTCGCGTACGCCGGTAAGCTCGACAATTCGCCTCACGTTCGATTCGGTTATTCCGCCTCCCACCATCATCGACACCCGCCCGCGAGCCGCTCGCGTAAGCTCGGCGATCACCGGAATCCCGTCTTCTACCTTCTGCTCACCACCCGAAGTGAGTATGCGACTGGCGCCTGTCTCGATTACTGCCTCAAGCGATTCATGCAAATGCCGCGACATGTCGAAGGCGCGGTGGAAGGTAGTGTTGAGCGGCCGCGCGAGTTCGACTAACTTCCGGGTGCGCGCAATGTCAATCGAGCCATCCTCCCGCAGAATTCCAAAGACAACTCCGTTTGCGCCGAGCTGCCTGGCCATTGCTATGTCCGCCTGCATGGCTTCGAATTCTGGTGGCGTGTAACAGAAGTCGCCTCCGCGCGGCCGAATCATCACATACAAATCGATATCAAGTTTTTTCCGCAGCGTGGCAATCAAACCGGCGCTCGGCGTCACTCCTCCCTCGAGAAGATCACTGCACAATTCAATTCGAGAGGCGCCGCCTGTTTGCGCGGCAAGTGCCGACTCAACAGAGTCCGCGCACACTTCCAGAAGAATTTGATTGCCCATGTGCTCCCAGTCAATTCGCTTGTGATTTGTTGTCGAGGCTTTTGCGTTTCTAGTGTATTCGAGTCCGGAAATGCCGCGTCGCCTGGTGGCAACCGATACGCGCGGGGAAAGAATACTTTTTGTACCTATTCCGTCCAATGGCTTGCACCTGCGATGGTGCAGGATCTGCCAAGTTGGTACAAAATTGGTACAACGTCCCCTGGATGATTGGTACTCCTGTCAGGTATGTACCGGGAGTAGTCCTAGGTTTAGTCACAAGCTTCTGGGACGCTTTTGTCCCTTCCCCATCCAGCTACTCACGCCGATAATCTTGGCACTCGCGTCCGTGCTTGGAGCGTTCCTATGCAAAAAATCAGAGTGTTAGTGGCGAACCGTCCCCGGTTGATGCGGGACCTGGTCTTGGCCACCATTTCTGAGCAACCCGATATTGAGGTCTTGGGCGAGTTGGAAGACGACTCGAAGATTGCCCAGGCCGTAGCTGAATGCCAACCCGATTTCGTGATCATCGCGCTTGATAAGCCCGGCGAGCGCCCGCCGATCTGCGACTACCTGCTGGTTCACCATCCGATGGTGAAAGTGTTGGCGGTGGCTCCGGAAGATAACAACAGCATTTTCTTCTGGTCCGACATTCGCTCAAAGGCAATTGAAAGCTCAGAAGAAGGAATTTTGAACGTAATTCGTGGAAGAACCGAGCCGCGATTTGAACGTGTGATGTAGAGCCGTGTTCAGCGGTTTTGTTGTTTGCAAGTAGCTGTAAAACAAAAAGTTAAGAGGCTATCTCACAAAAGCCGGAATGTAAGTGAGGTGGCGGAGCTGTAGAAAGGGCATGGAAACAGCAACAGTAAAAACCGGGACCGAAATTGGCGCAGTGGTGCCTTCGGCGGCATCGGCGAATTGGTACGCGCTGTACACGACAGCTCGTCACGAGCGAGTGGTGGCGCGGCAACTTGAAGAGCGCCGCATTGAAAGCTTTCTTCCGCTCTATAAGACTTGGCATCGCTGGAAAGATCGGCGTAAGGAAGTAGAGCTCGCGCTGTTCCCAAGCTACGTATTTGTCAGGATTGAAGAGGAACAGAAACTGCGGATCTTGAAAGTTGCGGGCGCAGTTCATGTTGTGAGTTTCAACGGAAAGATGGCAGCACTGCCGGAGCGCGAAATCGAAGCGCTGCGCAACGCGCTTGAGAACCGCGTCTATGCCGAACCGTGTCCGTACATTCGTGTGGGCAGAAAAGTTCGAGTGAAGCGCGGACCCATGGCGGGGGCGGAAGGAATTCTTTCCCGGAAGAAAGATAAATGCCGCGTAGTTATTTCCGTCGATGTGCTGATGCGATCGGTAGCAGTCGAGGTGGATGGATCCGACCTCGAAGCGATTTGAGTGGAATATCGGAGACCGCAAATTTTGAACTGCAAGAGTTTGATCCGTGCGCGGGAGATTTGCATGCGCAATAAAAATTTCGAAAGCGTAGTACCAGTCACCCTAGCTGTGCTTTTCGTCTGCAGCGCGCTGCACATCAGTGCTGCCCAGCAAACCCGGCCCAGTGCGTACACGGCTGCTTCTCAACCGGCCAAGTCGCGTGCTGAGCAAGAAGCCGAACAGCAGGTTGCGCTTTCTCCGGAGAAGATCATTGATTTGCTTCGGCAGGAGCCAGGACTGCTCCTCGAAGTAAAGAAGATGCTCGTTCGAAAAGCGTACGAGCAGGGAAGAATTCTCGATCCTGAGGACCTGACCGACGAGGCACTGTTTCAACTTCTTCGCGAAGACCACAACATTCGCGTGCTGGCCACGCGCGAAATTGAAGCTCGTCATTACGTGAGAGCGAAGCCGACGGCAGAGGAGATCGAGCAGCAGCGCGAGCAGGACGCCCGTCTCGGCCTTGTGCGGAGTGCGGCAAACGAAAGCCAGAAACCCGCGGCTAATGCCAACCTTGCTGGGCAGAGGGCGCAAAACCAGGAACAGGATTACTGGGAAAAGCACGATCAGAGTGTTGAGCCGTACACGCTGCCGCAACAGCAACTCCAGCCGAACCAGACCCAGCCAGGTGCGCCGCAAACTCCAACAGCTCCGCAATCCAATCCTGGGTTACAAAATCCGCAGCGGCAGCTTGAAATGACGTCATTGCCGCAGAACGAAGAGCTCTATGACGGAATGGGTGTAGAGGTTGGGACTGGTTCACCGGGCATGAGCCGCATCAGTCCTGAACAACTTCCTGGTCTGCTCAACGCGAGTTCGACTTCGACTCTGAACGCGGCTGCGCTCGACGGAAGTGCCGCCAGTAGAAGCCGGCTGGGAAATATTCCCGCTCCGATCTATGGCAACTCGCCCTCAGCAGGTCCCTCGGGAATTGGCAACTTTGGCCAGCGGACGGGATCCACTGTTGATGGGCCTGCAATGAATGAATCGCAACAGGCACGGCTTGAATATCCTCGTCCCCGCCTACCTTCTCCTGAAGATCTGAATCTGGATCGTCCGCAGTTGCGGCGCTGGGCCAATCCTTACGCGAACATTCCTTCTTTATATGACTTGTACTCGCAGGTGTCGACGCGGTCTGCGGTGCTTGAGCACTTCGGCGCGAATATCTTCCGCAACGGAACCGGGAACATCGACCGCCTTCCGATGGACTTGCCGGCGGGACCGGACTACGTTCTCGGCCCAGGTGATGGCGTAAGCATTGACATTTGGGGAGGCATCGCCCAACGCCTGCAGCGCGTAGTTGATCCTTCTGGCCGTCTTGCGCTTCCGGAAGTTGGAACGGTTGAGGTCTCAGGCCGCACCCTCGGCGATGTGCAACGAATTGTCCAAGCGGCTTTGCGTACGCAGTTCCATGAGGTTCAGGCGGATGTCTCCTTGTCGCGAATTCGCAGCGTGCGGGTTTACGTGGTTGGCGAAGTGGAGAATCCCGGTCCCTATGACATCAGTTCGCTCTCGACACCGCTGAATGCTCTGTACGCCGCCGGCGGGCCGACCTCGCGCGGATCGTTGCGCCATCTGCGCCTGTATCGCGGAAAGGATCTGGTTCAGGAGGTGGATGCCTACGATCTTTTGCTGCACGGCGTCCATAATGATGTCGCAAAAATTCAATCGGGCGACACGATTCAGGTCCCTCCTGTCGGCGCGGAAGTCACGGTTGAAGGTATGGTGACGCATCCGGCGATCTACGAGCTGGGCAATGAAAAGACATTGGCCGAAACTCTGGAGCTAGCGGGCGGCGTGCTGCCTTCAGGCACGTATCGTCACATTGAAGTTGAGCGGGTAATTGCCCACGAGAACCACACCATGCTGCGGCTCGACATGCCGGAAGGCAACGATGCACAGGCAGTGAACAAAGCCCTGAACGACTTTGTGGTGCAGGACGGCGACAAGATCAGAATCTCGCCGATCCTTCCGTACTCGGACAAGACAGTTTACTTGGATGGCCATGTCTTTCATCCCGGGAAGTATGCCTACCGCGACGGCATGAAGCTGACGGACCTGATCCATTCCTACAGTGACCTTCTCCCTGAACCGTACAAAAGGCACGCAGAAGTTATTCGACTCCAAGCGCCTGACTACACACCGACCGTGCTGGCTTTCAACCTTGGCGATGCTCTCGCTGGCAAAGAGCAGGATTTTGTCCTTAAGCCGTTCGATACTGTCCGCATTTTCGGACGCTATGACTTTGAAGATCAACCGACAGTAACGGTGAGCGGGGAAGTGCGCGATCCCGGCGATCATGTCACCAATGGAGCTACGCGGTTGAGTGATGCAGTCTATCTTTCAGGCGGCACGACTCCCGAGGCAGAACTCGACAATGCGCAAGTCTTCCGCCACACGCAAGACGGAAAGTTGAAAGTTCTGAGCGTCGATTTGAAGAAGGCTCTCGAGGGTGACCCGAAGGACAATCTGCTGCTTGAGCCGAAGGACAGAATTTTTGTTCATCGCAACTTGAGCAAGGTTGACCCACCGACGGTAGTGGTTCAGGGAGAAGTGGCGCGGCCAGGGAAGTATCCGCTGGGAGAAGACATGAGTGCCGCCGACCTGGTTCGCGTGGCGGGCGGATTCAAACGCGGCGCCTACACCGAGACCGCTGACCTCACCCACTATGAGCTGGTAAACGGGACGAATGTTGCCGGAGAGAGCGTAAATGTACAGATTGCGAAGGCGATGGCTGGAGAGCCCGACAGCGATGTTCGTCTGCACGATGGCGACGTGTTGACGATCAAGCAGGTCACAGGATGGAAAGACGTCGGCGCAAGCATTACGGTAAACGGCGAGGTGATTCATCCCGGAACTTACGGCATCCAGGAAGGCGAGCGCTTGAGCTCGATCCTGCAACGTGCTGGCGGCCTTCGGGGCGATGCCTATCCGTATGGAGTTGTCTTCGAGCGCAAACAAGTCCGGCAGTTAGAACAAGAGAACCGCGAGCAGTTGATTCGTCAAGTGCGCATCGATGGCGCGAACCTTACGCTGATCCCCGAACAGGACGCCGACCAAAAAATGGCAAAAGAAGCCGCCGTGAATCAGTGGCAAGCGGCGCTGCAACGACTGCAGGACGAGCCTCCTTCCGGACGGTTAGTGATTCATATCACCAAAGACGTGAAGAAGTGGGCGAACACGCCGGCAGACATTCAGGTGCGCGCCGGCGATGTCGTCTTCATCCCCAAGCGGCCGAATTTTGTAATGGTCGAAGGTTCCGTCTACAACCCGACTGCCGTGACTTACAAGCCCGGGAAAGACGCTGGCTGGTACCTGAAGCAGGCGGGTGGTCCGACGAATAGCGCCAACAAACGCGCTGTGTTTGTGATCCGGGCCGATGGGTCGGTTGCGGGCGGTTCTGGCGGACTCTTCACCGGTGGAGTCGAAAAGGCGGCGTTACATCCGGGTGATTTAGTCATGGTTCCAGAAAAAGCATTTAGCGGCACGACGAAGTGGAAGCAGACCCTGGAAGCATCGCAACTCGTGTATGCCATCGGTGTCGCTATTAATGTGGCAACCAACTTTTAGTCATCTTGGTTAAATGTTATCGCGTCGTAATGTCGTTTGGGGAGCGGTGCTACTCGTTTTGTTGCCAATCACAATGTTGGGGCAGGCACGGGTTCAGAACACGAGCGCTGATATCGACAACACACAAAGCACTATCCCTGAAACTCGTGCTGTGAAACTTAATGGAAATCCATTTCGACAAACAGTGATCAACGACGAAGACTCGAAGTACGAGTTGCAGCCGGGGACAGACCCGGAAAATCGCCTCGGGACGCCCTTTGTTAAGCATCTCGCAAGCGATCAATACGCATTCTGGACTGCACCCGCGCACTTCCACGTCAAGGACCTGGAGTGGATTGCGCCATTCGCCGGAGTTACTGCGGGATTCATGGCGAGTGATAGCTGGCTGTCGAAGCAGGTCCCGCTGGGGCAAGTAAGTCGCAGCAGGACGTTTTCGAACTATGCGACTTACTCGTTGATTGGAGCAGGGGCGGGATCGTTCTTACTGGGTCATCTAACTTCAAACGACCAACTGTCTGAGGCTGGATTACTCAGCGGAGAAGCAGCCATCAACAGCACGGCGGTTAGCTACTTGTTCAAAGACGTCATGCGACGCGAGCGGCCTTATCAGGGAACCGGGAATGGAAGCTTCTTCCAGGGTGGCAGCTCGTTTCCGTCTGAACATGCAGCTATCGCGTGGTCAATCGCCAGCGTGATGGCGCACGAGTATCCGGGAACGCTAACCAAGATTCTGGCGTACGGTTTGGCGACCGGTGTGAGCGCTACGCGTGTTACTGGACGGCAGCACTTTGCTTCGGACGTGATCATTGGCAGCGCACTGGGTTGGTACTTCGGGCGGCAGGCATATCGCGCGCATCACGATACGACTTTGGGCGGCGAAGCCTGGGGGAGCTTTCTTCCTGATGACAGCCCGGGCGAGAAAACTCGCAATCCGGCAAACATGGGATCGCCGGATGTCCCACTCGATAGCTGGGTTTATCCGGCGCTCGAGCGACTGATCGCGCTGGGCTATATCAAGACCGGATTTCTAGGTATTCGGCCCTGGACACGCATGGAATGTGCGCGCATGGTCGAAGAAGCGCAGCAACGGATCGAAGACGAAGGTGAAGAGAGCGGGGAAGGACTGCGCATCTACAACGAGCTCTCCGCGGAGTTTTCACCCGAGACTGCTCGTATGAACGGCGCCGCGAACGTTGGCGTGAGCCTGGACTCCATTTATGCCCGCGTCACTGGAATTTCTGGCACGCCGTTGCGCGACGGCTACCACTTCGGCCAAACGATTATTAATGATTACGGCCGGCCGTACGGGGAAGGCTTCAATTCCGTCGATGGGGTGACAGCACACGCCACAGCAGGGCCGCTATCGATCTCGTTTCAAGGTGAATACCAACACGCGCCAGCGGTGGCGTCGGAAGCATCTGGCGTCCTGCAAACGACAGCAGCAGTGGATGGTACTTTGCCCTTAGCGAATGGAATTCGAGCTCTGAATCGCCTCCGTTTGATGGATGCCACGGCAGGCCTGACTTTTCGGAACATCGAGTTCTCTTTTGGACAGCAGAGTCTCTGGCTTGGATCTAGCGAAAGTGGACCATTCCTGTTCAGCAATAATGCCGAGCCGGTCACTATGCTGAAGATTGCCTCGGTTTCCCCATATGAGATACCGTTGGTTTCAAGATTTCTTGGACCGCTTAGGTCGGAATTCTTTCTTGGCCGGCTCGCGGGCCAGCACTGGGAGTTTTCTCCAGTGCTCTACGGACCCAATCTTTCCTCACAGCCTTGGGTGCACGGGACCAAATTCAGCTTTCATCCAACAGCGAACCTTGAATTTGGTATGGGGTTTACGGCGCAATTCGGTGGGACTGGGAACCCATTCACTTGGGCAAATTTCGTGAAAACCCTTTATTCCCACAACGGGCAAATTGGCCAATGCTGCAATCCCGCGAAGCGGCTTTCAGAATTTGACTTCAACTACCGTGTCCCGGGTCTGAGAAATTGGTTACAGGTGTATGCCGACTCAATGGTAATCGATGAATATTCGCCGCTCGGTTCAAATCGGCCAGCTATCAATCCGGGCATCTACCTATCCCATTTCCCGGGAATTCCGAACTTGGATCTACGACTTGAGGGCGTGACGGATGATCTCAATGTGCCGGCACACTTCGGTTCAGGCGCATTTTACTGGGATGAGCGCTACCATTCCGGGTACACCAACAACGGGAACCTGATCGGCAGTTGGATCGGGCGTCGCGGACGTGGCGAACAGGGATGGCTCACTTACCGATTTTCGCCGCGAAGCGACTTGCAATTCGGGTACCGGCACAACAACGTGGACAAAGCCTTTCTTGAGGGCGGCACACTGCAGGATTTCAACCTGCGTGCTGACCTTGCAGTACATCGTGAACTGAGCGTATCCGCGGTTGTTCAGCGAGAAACATGGCATTTTCCGGTTCTGTCGCCGAGCGCACAATCTGATTTCACGGCTTCAATGCAGTTAACGCTTTGGCCCCATCGTGTCAGTAAATAGGGAGTTAATTTTGTTCGATTGGATTGAACCGAAACCATGAGAGTCTCTTCGGGCCGTGCAATCGAAGAAATTGGCGAGCCCCCCAAACTCGACCCGGTTTTCCCTGCTGCTTCCGACGAGTCTGCCGCTAGCGACAGGACCATCGCACGGTTACGTTTGCTGTGGGAGGAACGGCGTTTGCTGTTTCGAGCTTGTGTCTACGGATTGGTCATTTTTACCATTATCGCCTTCCTTATTCCCAAGCGATTCGAATCAAACGTTCTCCTGATGCCGCCTGACGACCAGTCCGGTTCGGGAATGATGCTCGCAGCAACGCTGGCCAGCAAAGTAAGCGGATCGCTCAGCGGCATTGCCAGCGACGTTCTGGGAATGAAGAGCACCGGCGACTTGTTCGTTGGCATCCTTCGCAGCCGCACCGTCCAGGACGACATTATCAACAAGTTCGACCTGCGGAAGGTATACAGCACAAAGCAGTACCAGACGGCTCGGCTCGAACTGAGCAAGAACA
>DAIPJJ010000155.1:0-10143 GCA_036770325.1 Terriglobales bacterium | reverse complement strand
ATTGTCGAACAATCCCAGTCGAAACTTGGCAGCAAGAATTCGCGAGACGGCACGATCCAGCTCGGCCTGGGGAACAATCCCTTCCCGCACCTGCTCGAGCAGTGTGCGATAAACCGAGCCATCCGATAAGTCGTAATCAATCCCTGCTGCAATCGCGAGCCGTGCTGCATCGGCCTTGTTCGCGGCGACGTGGTGGGTTTCAACCAACATCTGCAGCCCGTTTCCGTCTGAGGTAACGAATCCGGGGAAGCCCCACTCCTGCCGCAACACTTTGTCCAGTAACCAGTGATTAATGTGCGATGGAATGCCGTCGATCTCGTTGTAGGAGGCCATGACACTGCCTACACGACCTTCTTTCACCGCAGCTTCGAATGGAACAAGAAAATTTTCGCGGATCACCCGCTCGGAATAATTTCCAGGCGCGGTATTGGTACCGCCCTCGGGTTGTCCGTGCACGGCGAAGTGTTTCATCGTCGCCATGACGTGATCGCGGCCGATGAAGAATTCATCTCCCTGCAATCCAGTAACTGCCGCGACGGCCATTCGCGAAACCAGATAAGGATCTTCGCCGTAGGTTTCTTCTGTGCGTCCCCAACGCGGATCGCGGGCGAGATCAAGCACCGGAGTAAACACCTGTCCAACTCCGGATGCTCCCGCTTCTTCTCCTGCCGCTGTGAACACCTGCTTTACGAGCGCCGGATCCCACGTGCTCGCGAGACCAATTGCCTGCGGAAAACTGGTGCTGCCGTACTCCATGAATCCGTGCAGGGCCTCGCCCATGAACAATTGCGGAATGCCCAGCCGCGTCTTTTCGCGTGCATAACGTTGCAATGCATTGCGCAGGGTTGCCGCCCGTTTCGGAGGAAACTCAAGGTCCGGGTCCCACCAGCGATTCAGTGTCGCCGCCGCGCTTTCGTCGGTGAACGTGCCGGTTGGATCAATCACGTGTACCTGCCCACGGCTGGGAGCAATCTCACCGATTTTTTCTTCGAGGGTCATGCGCGAGAGCAGATCTGCCACGCGGTCTTCAATCGCCAGCTTGGGATTGCGGTATTGAGGGGTGTCTTCGCTCCTGGGCTTTTGTTGAGCTGCTACGGAAGCGCAGAAAATTAATGTCGCAAGCAGGGCAGAGAACAGGCTTCGGCACGCCGTCTTCATTCGCACTTGTTCCTCATGGTGGAGTGGAGAGCAATTCAGAGTACGCAAGTATAGACGGAGAAGTTCGTTTTGCGGCACGGAAGTGGCAAGCCATGCTCTGTGCTTCCTCTGTGTTCTCCGTGTCCTCTGTGGTTAAAAGCGGAAACTAACCTCTGGAAAGGCCTGCATCTTCCGCGGCCAGCTTTGAAACCGCCGACCAGTCGAGCGACTCGCCATCATTCGCCAGGAGCCGGAGAAAGCGATCGCGAATTAAGCTGGCAAGCGGCAGCGGGACGCGCAGTCCTTCTCCTGCCGCGAGCGCCAGCCTGACATCTTTCAATCCCAGCGGGGCAAGGAAGCCAGCCGGAGAGAACTTTTTATTCGCGATCAACCCTCCGTAAGTTTTATAGACTGGGGCGGCGAAGAGCGTGGAGGTCAGGAAGTCCAGATACTCATGTTGATCGATGCCGCCTTTCGCGACCAGCGCCATGACTTCGCCGAGGGCTTCGATCGTCGAAGCGATCAGGAAATTTCCACTGAGCTTGATGAGGTTTGCATTTGATGCCTTGGTGCCGAAATGAAAAGTTTTCTGTCCGATGGCTTCGAACAAAGGCATGCATGCCTGAACAGCGTCGGTCGGGCCCGCGACCGTCACAAATAACTTTGCGACCGCCGCAGCCTCTGGCCGGCCAAACACAGGAGCGGAAACGAACCGCTGCCCATGTTTCGCGTGCTCATCTGCAAGTCTTTCCGCCAGCGCGACGCTGATTGTGCTTGCGGAAATGTGGATGGCATTCTTTCCCAGCCCACTAATTACGCCCGAATCTCCGAAAGCGACTTTCTCCAGGGCAGCATCGTCGGCCAGCATAGTGAACACGACATCGCCTTTGCTGGCTTCCGCAGGCGTCTTTGCAAGATACGCACCTTGTTCAACCAATGCTTTAGCTTTTTCTGCCGTGCGGTTGTAAACCGCGAGCTCGTGGCCAGCTTTGAGCAAATTCGCCGCCATGGGCAAGCCCATATTTCCCAAACCGATGAATCCGACCTTCATGAGTGCTCCTCTTCGAAGATTGTGTCGTCTCGAAAACTTTCGCTCGCGTCAATAATTTGCCAACCCGGTCCGCCTGGTTATCAATCCCAAATCGCAGACGCGACAGTCCTCGAAAGAATATCGCTTCCCGTGTGTGGGTACACCAATCGCGAGGACGAAAATCTGGACGAGGCCTCGAGTTCAGCATATCGTCATCACTGCGCCGGAGCAGCTTGTCTGCGCAACCGCGTTCGGGGAGGTGTGGAAGTGAGAAATTTTGTGCTCGGGGCGATCTGTGGCGTTACGTTGTTAATTCTCGGCGTCTTGCTGTACCTGCGATTAGGCTTCGCGGAGGTGCGGGGCGACGAAGGGCCATCTTCTCTTGAGAGCAGACTGATGAACGCTGCCGTGCATGCGTCTGTCAAACGGCGTGCTCCTGAAGTACCCAACCCGATCGCGCCTACAGATGACAACCTGATAGCTGGCGGCAAACTCTACCTGAACAATTGCTCTGGGTGCCACGGCGCGCCCAACTCCACGCAAGATGATAGTGGGTCGCTCTTTCCTCCGGTTCCGCAATTTCATAAGGTCGGCACAGAGTACACGGAGGCGCAAATCTTCTGGATCGCGAAGCACGGGATTCGGCGTACCGGCATGTTCGCAAACGGAAAGTGGTATCCGGATAAGGACCTCTGGGCGATGACAACCTACATTAAACGGGCCCGGAGTTTGCCGCCGGCAGTATTGACGGCGCTGGATGAAAAGAAGAAGTAGCGCAACAGCATCGGAAAACCGATGCATCAGCGAGAATTGTTTCGACGTGGTCTGCGTCGAGGGATAGATTCCAGATGTGGCGCGCTGCCGCCCAGAGAAGCCAGCCTTCGGGCGCTTTCCTTTTCGATAAGAACTTTCAGAGCTTCCCGAATCAATGTCGCCTTTCCTTCTACGCCGGTCAGCTCGAGAGCTTTTAGAACCAGCTCTTCATGTAATGCGACAGTTGTTCTCATAAGCATATATTTTAGTCGCAGCCCACTTATAAGCGTGGCCTGCATTGCCGTTCGACTCGTTTTTTCTTTTCGCTGCATCTCACAAGGCATGCGACGTGCTCTGTACTTCTTAGCGTTCGTGTTGCTGTCACTCATTCGGGTCGATGGGCAACAGACGCCGTCGTTCGCGGCGCACGCGAATTTAGTTCCGGTGCCAGCACTCGTACGGGACGCAAGGGGAAACGCAGTCTATGGGTTGCATGCGGGCGATTTCATCGTCGAAGACGACGGAGAGCCGCAAAACGTGCACCTCGATGAATCCGCCGAAGGCGAGCCGCTGTCGATCATGATTGCCCTGCAACGCGGGCGGCGGGCGAAGCGCGAATTCGAGCGGATTAGCAGCCTGGCGTCGATGCTCGATCCAGTGCTGAGCAACGAAGACAATGAGGCGGCGCTGCTCTTTTTCGATGGCAAGCTCGACCTCGTACACAACTTCACCAGCGACGCAACTGAAATTGAGGGTTCCCTGAGAAACCTTGATTCAGGAGACCACGGCGCAGCGATTCTGGATGCGGTGGCGTATTCAGCCCGGCTGCTCGCCAGGCAGGGCGACAACCGCCGGCTTGTGCTTTTACGTATTAGTGAAACGCGCGATCATGGGAGCAAGTTCACCAAGCTTGATGATGCGATCCGACTTATCAATGAAAACAACATCCTAGTGTTTGCAGTTCCGTTTTCCCCTTACATTTCCCGGCAACTTGATGTGATGCGTGGAACCAATAGAGACGAGTGGACACCGAACATCGACATACTTGAGAAACTGGCCGCCGCGCGACAGGCGATGCGAAAGAACACTCCAAAGGCGCTTACGTCTCTAGCGGGGGGAGAATACGAACTTTTCTCGACGAGAGATCAGTTCGAAACGAATCTCACGAAATTTGCGAACCATCTGCACAGCCGCTATGAACTAAGCTTCGAACCCAACGATCCGAAACCTGGCTTGCACCAGATTCGCGTAAAGCTGCGCGATCAAGGAAAGAGCTGGAGCGTGGTATACCGGAGCTCCTATTGGGCAAGTGATTCAAAGTGATGCTCGGACGGGAATGTTGTGCCCACGGAGCTGATACCGAAATGCTAGTTCTCTCCGGTATTTCCCTGCTCTGTTGCTCTCGTGGAATTCCATATCGGGTAGCGCACTCCGGCGAGGCGATTGATTCCCAAAGCTTGGATCACCAGCAGGAAAACCGCCACTTCGATGATTACCAGCTCGCGCGACTTCGAAATGATCCCGAGTGAAACGATCAGCGTAGTAGCTCCGGCTGGCGGATGGCTCACATCAAGTAAGACCATCAAAGCGCCGGTAGCAGACAGCGACAGCGCTGCCGCTAGTATTCTCGGCCAAAAGATACCTGGATGCACGCCGAACGGTTGCGCCCCGGCACCGGTTAGTACGAACGCCGCATAGCCGCAGATAAGCCCTATCGCGTGCCCGAAGATTGTATTCCGCGGGCTGGAGGCTTTTGACATGGGAGAGAAAAACAACAAATAAGCCGTGGGGCCGAGCGACGGAAAGACGAATGGATTGCGGCTCACCAATGCCAGCAGTGCCAGGACTGCAATGGTGATGAAGCCATTCACGAATACATACGCGGAACGCACCAGCCGAGGAGGGAAGTGCTCCAAGAGCCAAACCAGCCTCAGTCGTCGCAGCATTGAGAGAATGTGATCCGAGTTGCCGCGCTCGGCCGGCCACGAACTAGGCGTTCGCATCAGATGTTGGGCAGCAAATCGAAATACTCGTCGTCTTCGTTTTTGCCGCCCTCTCCTTTGCCGACAGACTTTTCAGATTCGATGAACTCGATGCGCTCGATCCATTTGACCATCTTGTAGCCAAGCTGGTTTTCTACCCGCAGGCGCAACGGTGCTCCATAGACTTCTGCCAGGCGTTGGCCATTCATGCGAGTGGCCAGCAGGCATTGCGGCTTCAAAAGGTTCTCGATGCTTTGCGTATCGTAATAGTGCCCGCCATAAAGCGCCTCGCCAAACGAGAAGAACGCCGCAACTTTGGCCTGTGGTGTGGGCTTCACCAGCTCAATAAGCTTGTGCATCGGGAGGCCGCCCCACTTGGCGATTCCGCTCCATCCCTGAATGCAGTGATGCATGGTGATGTGGTCGACCTCACCCATTCGCTCCAGATCATCGAGCGTGAGTTCAACCGGGTGCTCGACCAGTCCGCCAACCTTCAGGCGGAAATCTTTGAAGCGAGTTTCTGCCATTTGCTTCCAGTCATCGCGGACCGGTACTTTTCCGTTTGGCCAGAAGTAGGGCGATATCTGCTGTTCGGTGTATTTCTGTTCAGGCAGCAGGCGATTCAAAGTGAGCAACTGCATGGGATAAGTAACGACTTTAAGCGCATGTTGCAGACCGCGCGGATGGTACCAGGAAATGTAGTGCGCCACGATCCAGGAGACAATGACCACAGCGATGCCGACGAATCCCCAATATATGCCGGCAGGATTTTGGTCGTCAGTGCCCATCACGATGTGGTTCATGTTGCGCGCGAAGCCGGTCATCACGACCAGCGTGACGTGGACAACCAGGAACGAAAGAAATCCGAGCATGTTCAGGAAGTGGATCGAACGCGCCGATTGCCTGCCGCCAAAGATTCGTGGGTACCACTGGAAGCGGTTCACCACCGCCGGCGACATCGCAATTCCAGTAGCGATTGCCAAAGGGCCAAAGACGAACACCACGGTGAAGTAAGCAATCTGCTGCAAGGCGTTGTAGCCGTAGAAGCCGTTTGGCTCAGGCGGCAGGTGCAACGTGGCGTAGTGGACGAATGTGTTCCACGCCTGCAACAACACCGTCGGCGAGGTCGGCACGATCCGCCGCCACTGCTCGGTATCGAACAGCATAATGATGAAGAGAATTCCGGTAATGATGAAGCCGTGCACGTCGATGAAATGCCAGATTCGAGCCACGCCGATGGTGTGCCGGTATCCGGGCGTGCCGACCAGAGGCGAGATGTAACGCGCGTCGTCCTTGGCCGTCCAAAGCCGGTCGCGCGGGACCTTGACCGGAGTGAACCGAATCCACTCGGTTCCTGGAGTGCAGCCGTCGTTGAAGTAAAGGCGCGGGTGGTCCATGAGAATGGACAAGCCGCTGCGGATCAGCAGCATCACGAAGAAAAAATTAAAAAAATGGCAATAACGAACCCAAAGCGGAAATCCGTGCGGACCGGAAAAGTTGTTGGGAGAAACCTGCGGAACAGGAGGTACATGTGGCATGCCGGCTACAGCAACTTCGATCCACGCTGCCGCGAATACGCCAACCACGAAAACTGCAATTCCAATAAGGATGGAAGGCCGAATCCATATTCGGAATCGGCGATCAGGAGGATAATGCACCGCACGATGTGCGGAATCGAAGGAGATCATGCTGCCTCCGAGAACTTTCTAACTGGCTAACATACTTGATTGTGCTATTCAGCGAAAGTTGCAGGACGTTCAAGTGCCAAAACAAGAGATGTCATCTCGAACGCGCGCGGCGAGCGGCGCGCGAGAGGGACCTTACGTACAGTGTGCAGCACCATTGGCGTGCTCAGGACAAACCGGCACGACATGCTACACCGCTGCCGATGCATAAGCTTCGTCAGGTCCCTCCCGGTTCCGCCTGCGGCAAACCTGGTCAGGATGACACGAAGATAGTCGGACAGGAATGTCCGACCCACACGGCCCGGCCATTACCCTATGCTATAATCGGTTTTCGCCTGCTTCGTTTTCGAGGCAATGACGTGATCCCCTCTGACGGAGGAGTCCTGATCACGAATCAACAAAATTCGCTTTACTGAACACGAGGTCTTTTTATGTCTGGCCATTCAAAATGGGCCACAATTAAGCACAAGAAAGGCGCGCTCGACGCCAAGCGCGGTAAGATTTTTACCCGCCTTATTAAAGAAATTTCGATCGCCGCAAAGAACGGCGGTGATCCGGACACCAATCCTCGTTTGCGCACTGCCATCGCCGCCGCCAAGGCCGAGAACATGCCGGCCGACAACATCAAGCGCGCCATCCAGCGCGGTACTGGGGAATTACCGGGCGTGAACTATGAAGAATTCACACTCGAAGGCTACGGCCCGGGCGGAGTAGCGATCCTGCTCGACATCAATACCGATAACCGCAACCGGACGGTGAGCGAGATTCGCCACGTATTTGGTAAGAATGGCGGCAACATGGCCTCAGCCGGCGCCGTCGCCTATATGTTTCACAAGAAAGGCGACATCATCATTCCCAAGTCCGCCGCCAAGGCCGACGATCTGATGAACATCATCATCGAAGCAAACGGCGAGGATGAGCCGATTGACGATGGCGAGAACTGGGAAATCCTGACCTCCCCTTCTGGCTATGAGAGCATGCTGGAGGCCTTAAAAAACGCCGGTATCGAGCCTGCTTCCTCCAGCGTCAGCATGATCCCTGATAGCTACATCAAATTGGAAGGACAGCAAGCGTCAACAATGATTCGACTGATCGAGGCGCTTGAGGATCACGATGACGTTCAGAATGTCCACGCGAACTTCGATATTGACCAGAAACTGCTCGAAGAAGTAGCGACGTAAATCTCCTTCACCAGCAACTATCTGCATTGTCGGTGTCTTCGTCCGTAACGGCCCACCTGCAAACGCCGGGCTCCCTTTTCGTTTGCAGTCCGCACTCGCGAATTTTGCCGCGCCCTCTCAGAAAATTGTTTTTGCGACGCACAACAATTTTCTTGTCAAGGTATCAATGCGGTTAAATCTCGAAGAAATTTCAACATTCGTGTGCATAATGTTGTGGAAATCATCGCAAGTAGCTGGCTAAGAGCTTTGTTAAGAAAAATTTATACAAGTTGCACACAAGTAAGTGCGCTCGGGGTGATTTTATTTTCGTGAGCAAACCTGCGGACAAAAATCGACTCGACAAATTGATATTCGACCGCGGCCTTGCACCCTCACGCGAGCGTGCACAGGCGCTGGTAATAGCGGGCAAGGTTCTCGTCAATGGACAGAAGATTGAAAAGCCCGGAACCTCGGTCGATTCTTCGGCGAAGCTTCAACTGCTGGGCGAGGACCTTAAGTATGTCAGTCGCGGGGGTCTGAAGCTTGAGCGCGCGCTTGAGTATTGGAAAATTGATGTTCAAGGTCGAAAATGCGCCGATATCGGCACATCGACCGGCGGTTTTACTGATTGCTTGCTTCAGCACGGTGCTGCAAGGGTAATTGCGATTGATACCGGCCTGGGGCAGATCGCATACCAATTGCGACAGGACTCACGCGTCCGCCTCCTCGAGAAGACCAACGCGCGTTATCTCACTCGTGAGCAACTGGGCGAAGTCACGGATTTTATCGCCGTCGACGTTTCGTTTATTTCCGCAACGCTGGTTTTGCCGCCGGTGATCTTGGCTGCCTTTCCCGAAGACCGCACGGGATGCGAACTTGTCGTGCTGGTAAAACCCCAATTCGAAGTTGGACGCGAGCGTGTAGGCAAAGGTGGAATCGTACGCGATGCTGAAGCCCAACACGAAGCAGTAGAAGAGGTCAGAGTCGCGGTGAAGCGGCTGGATCCCGCCTCGATTGACGTGATCGATTCGCCGATTCTCGGGGCAGAGGGAAACCGGGAGTTTCTGCTGTACGCGAAGTTCTGATTTTGAACAACTTCTGTACAATTCTTCTTCAACATGCAGAAACCCCGGGCCTCACAGAAAGCGGTCGGAATCGTTTCGAAGCCGAACAAGGCCGAAGTAGCTGAAATCCTGCCTGGTCTCACCCGCTGGCTTGCCGATCACAATTACAGCTTCATTGTTGATCCCGAAACCGCCGCCCACATGTCCGGCGTGCAGCCTGTGGCTCGCACCGAAATGGCTTCCCGCGAGCTCGACTTCGTCATAGTGCTCGGCGGCGATGGTACTTTGCTCTCGGCGGCGCGCGCCGTTGCTCGCTCCGGCATTCCTGTGGTGGGCGTCAACCTTGGCGCACTTGGATTTCTTACCGAAGTTCCGCTCGAGGAGCTCTACCCGACGCTTGAGACCATCGACAAGGGATCGTGCAATATCGATCTGCGCTCGATGGTGCACTGTGAGGTCAATCGCAAAGGAGAGATCGTCGCGTCGTATGAAGCGTTGAACGATGTTGTGGTCGGGAAGGGAACTATCGCGCGCCTGAACCACTGCGATGTTTACATCGACAACATTTTCGTTTCGCGATACCAGGCTGATAGCCTTATCGTCTCCAGCCCGACCGGTTCGACGGCCTACTCGCTCGCGGCGGGTGGTCCGATCTTGATGCCTGATGTGGAAAGTTTCGTGGTCACGCCGGTTTCCGCGCACTCGCTCACCCATCGCCCATTGGTAGTACGTGACACTTCCAAGATTGAAATCGTTGTCATGACCGGCGAAGACGAAGCTTACCTGAGCATTGATGGACAAGCCGGAATGCCGGTGTTTGATGGCGACCGCCTCTGCTGCCGGAAGTCGGAGTATCACGTGAAGCTGCTACACACCCGCGGCAACTTCTTCGAGGTGCTGAGCACCAAGCTGAAGTGGGGGCAGCGGTAACCCAGGCGAATCATCGAAATTAATCGAGAGATAGCTTTTCAGAACTTCGCTTGCTCCCCCGTGGCGTTCCTCTGTGAAACACTGTGCGCTCTGTGGTCGAGATTCAAGGCTTCACCACAGAGATCACGGGGTTACACAGAGCCCTCACAGAGTCTGTAAAATCTTATTCCAACCATATGCCGCAAAAGGAGCAATCAGTTATTCGCGCCGAGCGTCCTGCAGACGAACGGTACAACGCGCGTGAGGTCGAAGAAAAATGGTTTGCGCGCTGGCAGCAAGACCCATCTCTCTATGCCGCCGAGCCCCACTCGAACAAGGCAAAGTACTACGTTCTTGAGATGCTGCCGTATCCATCAGGTGCCTTGCACATGGGACACGTGCGCAACTACGCCATTGGCGACG
>DAIPJJ010000154.1:0-10177 GCA_036770325.1 Terriglobales bacterium | reverse complement strand
CGAGCAATACGCATTGGCCCTGCTCCACCATCTTTGCGGCAGCGGCTGCGATCCGATCTTTCTCCTTGCGGTGCAGCTTTTCTTTTTCGCGAAGACTGGGATCCAAGAGCGCGCTGGTCTGTACCGGCAGTGCGCCGCCATGGGTTCTTTGAATAAGACCTTGGCGATCGAGCGCCTCCAGGTCTTTGCGGATGGTGATTTGCGAAGTACGAAATTGCTTGGCTAAATCGGCAACCAGCACGCGCTTGCTCTGGCGTAGGATGTCTACGATCGCGCGCCGGCGTTCCTCGTTCAGCATTCCATTGATGCCCACGGTTTCGGCCTTGTCGCTGAGGGGGTTTCGTTTTACTTCGAATCGTAACTCTCTCCCATGGGTAGTTCTTTGTCAAGCCGAGTAGAGCGTGATAGCGGTCTGCGATATCACGGTCCGAACAGGAGTTTTCAGCCATGACGGCCGTTTGCGCGCAAGCTGAGCGTGCCATCGTCATTCAATTTCTGGTGACAAGCCCAGCGCACCGGGTAACGCATGCCTTTGACTTCGATTTCTGCGCGAAGGCGTAATCCCTGCCATTTTGTGTCCTTCGGCAAAACGAATTGCGCTTGCCGCACCTTTCCCGGAAGAGGATAGCCTGCATCGAGGCAGCCAGTCTTCAGAGGCTTTCCATCTTCGCTCTCTACGGTGACGCGCAGAACGCCGGGAACGCCGGCTATTCCGTCGTTTGCGAATCCGATGATTAATCCACGATAGCCATTGTCTTCATACGTCCAGATGAACGACGGCCGCACCCGATAGCCAATACGGCGGCCGATCCGGTCAAACCAGGTTGGAAATGCCTGATAGTAGCTCGCGAGATTTTTCGCGTTGATCTGATGAAAATTCCAAAGAGACCAATAGTTCGCGCCGACATCTATGACGTGAGCAATAATGTCGTCGGAAGGCGAGATACCCTCGTGGGAAGTTACTTTGTCTGGCGGCTGCCCCGGCAGGCCTTGCTCAATCATCACCGCTGTCCACGGCGGACGGTTGCTGAGAGCTTCAATCTGTTCGTTCTCGATGAAGATGGTGTCGCTGCGAATCCAATTGTTGCTGCGGACGGTGCGGTCGAGAACTTCTGAATTGCCTACGCGACTGTAATCAGGCTCGGTGTTGGTCAGCAGAGGTGTCTTCGTGAAAGCCTCGTGCTGAACGTTCCACATGTTGATCCAGGTGCGTTCGGCAGTCTGATAGTCAGGGAATGGATTATTTGCGAACGGCCAGGTATGGCCTTCACCCCAAAAGCCGTAGAGAAAGGTATCGATGAATTCGATGATGAGGTTTCCATTGAACTCCGCCGCCATCTGCTCGACGAGATCTTTGAAGGCCTGCTGAAAAAAAGGATGGTCGAACCGAGGCTGCGATTTCGTGTACGGATTTTTCAGGAATCTCTCGCCTGACTTCGGAGACTCATGCGGATCCATCACCAGATCAACCGTCGGGACCTTCTCAAGAACGAAGTCTGGAAGCGCCGGTGAGTGCCAGTAGTCCGGAGCGCTCATCTGGACCCGCAGGCCGATGCGCTTGTCGTTCTTCTTTGCAAGGTCAAAAATCTGCTTGATGTAGTCGGGAAATTCCAGGCGTCCCGGCTTAGGCTGAATTTCACGCCAGGTGGGCCGAATATAGAGCTTGTGTCCCAAAGGAAAGTGGACCAATTCTTCAATCGCCTGCGGAATGTTGTCGGACTTTATTTCGTCAGTGCCCATGTCGGCGGTGATGTAGGTCACCAGGCCCATGCCGTAGTTTGGAACGACATCCTCAGAGGGCGTCGTGCTCATCACCACTTCGTCGCTGGGAATTACTGCGTATGGTGCATACTGCGGGAACGGTCCCTGGTTCAGGCGGTCAGTTACCGGCGGACCGGAGCCGAAGTCGTACTTTCCCCAATTGTGTGCTGGCACTACTGCGTGGGCTCTGCTTCCGAGTTCGGCGGCGGCCGCCAAAGCTGCACTCGTTTTAAGAAAATCTCTGCGTTTCATTCCTTTCCTGTCGAATCTAGAAGTGGAACTTTAGAGCAAATTGGACTTGCCGCTGCGGTATCACGGTTGATGTGATCGCACCGGCAGCACCGGGGTCATCGGTGACGAAGGGATCGGGCTGTGCGAACACCGGGTGATTGAAGGCGTTGAAAAGTTCAGCGCGGAACTCGACCCGGACGCGCTCAGTCACAGCAAAGAATTTGCGCAAGGAAAGGTCAGCGGTCGTTTCTCCGGGACCTTCGAGGATGTTCTTTCCTGCGTTTCCAAAACAACCCTGCGGACAATTGGGAACAGGGAAGTCATTCACGTTGAACCACAGCCCCGGCGTGGGATTCGCGAGATGCCCGCTGCCAATCTGATTCGATCGCTGCAAGCCCGGAGAGCCTGTGTTGCTGGGGTCAAAATCGATCTGTGGAGAGAATGGAAAACCTGACCGCAGCGTAATAATGCCTCCCAGGTGCCAGCCGCCGAGCACGGCATCCACTACGCCGCCACTCTGATTCAAGAATGGCCGTCCCTTGCCCACCGGCAATTCGTAGTCGACACTCGTCACCCAGCGTAACCGATTGTCGAAGTCTGCCAGCCCTTTTTCGGCTGCGATGTTGTAACTGTCCTGGGGCCAGGGTGCGTTGCAGCAAATTTCCGGCTGGTCGTTGATTGCTTTGCTGTAAGTAAACGCACTCAGGAAATACAGGCCGTGGCTGGTACGCTTTTCTGCCTTCAATTGAAATGCGTGATAACTGGAGTTTCCACGGTTCTGGATGGACGTGAAGGTCGCGAACCGGCAAACCCCCGGACTGAGTGGCTGGCAGAAAGGCGCGAGCGTGGGATCGAATGAAGCCTGCGGAGTTGGAATCTGATTCAGGTCACGAAGGACCTGAAGATGAGTTCCCTTCGTCCCCACGTACGCGGGACTGATCAGGATGCCTCCAGGCAGTTGATATTCGAGATTCACATTCCACTGGTCGTAAACCGGGGTCTCGGGATTGAAATCCTGACTGGTAACGCCCGCGAACGTTGCGTTGCTGGGATCAATCAAGCCAGTGAATCCGGTGGTCAAGTTGACTTGGGAAGGCGTGATCCCGTCACTGCTGAATGTGGGCTCAAAAAAGAACGGCAGATTGTAATTAATTTGCAGGGGATCGCCGGTACGAATTTCATAGAACACAAAGAAGCGGCCGTAGCCTGCGCGAATAACTAATGGCTTTGACTCGAATGGCGTGTAAGCCAGGCCGACGCGTGGCGCGAAGTTGTCTTTGTGTGGAGTGGCTAAATGTTCCGGGTACCCTGGAGTACCCGCCGGAACGATGATTCCTTTGGTGTAATCGAAATTGCTTTGGCGATTGTGCGCCTCGTAAACCGGCGTGGCGTAGTCGTAACGCAATCCGAGATCGAGCGTCAGCTTCGTGCTTGCCTTGTAGTTGTCTTCGACGAATGCTCCGTAAGTGTGCTGCCGATTGCCGAAATAGGTGACGGTTGAGATCACTGAATTAACGGGAATTCCCAAGAGCATATCCGCCAAACCGTTGCCGCTTCCATCAGCGATCGAACCCGAGTCTGATGTGAACTGTCCGCTGAAGGAGAGGTTGCCGCGCGGCTGGCCAATTTGCAGAAGGTTGAACTGGTCAAAATGAATCTGCGGTCCGACTTTGATCAGATGCTTTCCATGCACGTAACTCAGTGTGTCGTTTACCTGAATGTCCTGGCTGGTGCTGCGGGTGGGCGTGAAAAGCGGTTCGCCAAGTCCGTTGTAACCATCAGGCGTAAACCGTGTGAGTCCATTCACTAGAGGGTTGTTTGGAACCCCGGGTACTTGCAGGTTTGGTGGCGGATAGTGCTGTCCATACGACGGCACGTTCGAGATGTAGTGCACGCGATTGAAACCGACTCGCAAGGCATTCACCAGGTTCGGCGTCATGGTGTCCGTCAGGCCGAGTACTAAGCCTTCGGCGTTAAGTGGTCTGTTACCGGTGTTGAAGTGGCCTCCGTCGGCGATGCCCGAAAACACAGGCGCCTGGAAGCGGTGGTCTTTGGTATAGGAAAATCTCTGGAACGTTTGGATCTTGCTCGTCAGATTTTCGTCCGCGCGAGCATCCATCTGGTCTACCTGGTCGTAGCCCGGTGCATTTACCACATAGTTGTTGGCAGTGCCCGGAAGATTTGGCGCTGGGTAGAGTGCGGCATAAGCCAATCCAAGGCTGTTAAGGCTGCCAGCGGGAATGATATTCGCTTGCGGGCCGGGGAGGCCTGTGACTGGGTCGAAACCGAAACCGTCGCGCACTACGGAATTTCCCACACTTCGAGTCGTCGAAGGATCAAAAATTTCGTTCACAAAAACGGGTCGGCCGAGTGCATCCGTGCATAGCGACGTTCCGTTCGCACCGCAGTTGTTCGCTTGCGAACCTAGAATGCTGCTGAAATCTCCAGTGGATTCTCCCGCAACCGGGACACTCGCGAAGTCAGTCTGCGCCTGGTGAATGCGCGTGCCTTCGTAATCCAGAAAGAAAAATGCCTTGTCTTTTTTGATCGGTCCGCCGAACGTTCCGCCGAACTGGTTTTGTTTGTACGGCGCCTTCTCGATGTTCGATCCGAAGCCATACTGGCTCGCATCGAGCGCGTCATTGCGGAAAAATTCCCATGCCGATCCGTGGAAGCTGTTGGTACCGGACTTGGTGGTCGCGTTTATCACAGCTCCGCCGCTGCGTCCGAATTCGGGAGAGTAGTTTGAAGTCTGAATTTTGAATTCGGCGATGGCATCAACACTGCTCAATATGCTGACATCGCCGTTGTCGTTAGAGTTGTTGTCGATACCGTCGAGGATAAAGTTGTTCTGATCGCCGCGAGTGCCGTTGACCGAAAAACTTCCGCCAGTATTTCCATTCGTAGGCGAGCTGCCTCCGTTAACAGGCCCTTCGATCACTTTGGCGACGCCGGCCGTCAGCTCGGCAAGATCGGTATAGCGGCGGCCATTGAGGGGTAACTCTTCCACTTGCTGCGCGGCGACAACATCACCAAGCGATGCAGTTTCGGTCTCAAGCAATGGAGCTTCGCTGGTGACTTCAGCCGTCTGAGAAACCGAGCCGACGCGAAGGCGGAAGTCCAGCCGCTGGTTCTGCTGAACATCCAAAACCAGATTCTGGCGGGTTTCGGTTTGGAAGCCGCTCGCCTCGGCCGAAACGGAATATCGCCCAATTTTCAGAGGAGTGATGACGTAGTTGCCATTGTTGTCGGTCTTCGCGGTTGCGCTGATTCCGGTGTCCGTTTCGGTTGCAGTGACAGTGACATTCGGGAGCACTGCTCCGCTCGAGTCAGTGACAGTGCCGGTGACGGTCGCGGTATCGACCTGCGCCGACGCCGTAACGACCATGGGGACAATCGCCAGAAGGGCTAGGGCAAATCTGCTTCTCATAGTTCTCCCTCGAGAGCCAGTGATCGATCTTGAGCCCAATAACTGTGAGTGTGCGCGAATATAGTTATGTTGTGCGCGTTTTGTCAAGCGGATTGGTCATATGTGATCGAATTCAGTTCCCTAATACCGAATCACAGCGGTGTGAGTGTGTTCGACGGCCTGTGTATGGCGATTCAGCTTCTTGCTGGAGTGACGTTGTGGTCGCGGAAGAATTGCTCGCGATGGGCTTTATCGCGGAAAGCCTCAGTTCCGCCGGGCTTCGTGGTGGAGAGTGCTCCGGCCAAGTTTCCGTAGGTCAGGCAGGTTTCGAGGTCGGCTCCGCGAATGTATTGAGTTATGAATCCGGCATCAAAGCTGTCGCCCGCGCCAATGGTGTCAACCGTATTCACTCGCACAGGAATGCCGCGGAATTGCTCTTTCCCGCGCTGTGCGATTGCTCCCTCGGGCCCTCGCTTGACGACAACTACGGCAACAGTCTCGGCCAGTCGCGCCAACGCGCTTTGCAAGTTTGACTCGCCCGAGATCTTAAGTGCTTCTCGCTCATTTGGGAGCAGCACGTCCACGTAGGGGAGAACTTCTCGCAGCCCATCCCAACGGTCATCGGGATCGTCGTTTGTGTCCATGGAGACGGTGAGGTCGGCTGCTTTCAGTCGCTTGAAAAGCTCCACGACGCGAGGCCGCAATCCGGTTTGTAGATAAAAAGACGAGAGGTGAAAGTGTCGCGCTGAGCAAAGATAGTCAAAATCCAGGTCTTCGTATGTGAGCTGCGAAATAGTTCCGAGATAAGTCAGAATATTTCGCCAACTTCCGTGATGCAGGATCACAGTCAATCCGCTTCCGGTGCCGTCGGTTGAACGGCGAACCCGGGACACGTCTACTCCCGCTTCCGAAAGTCGGTCGAGTGCGCCATTACCCAATGAATCATTGCCGATGCGAGAAATAAATCCCACGCGGTTTCCGAGAGTTGCCAAATTGTGGGCGACAATGGCTGATGACGCGCCAAGAGTGAGAGACATGTTGCTGGCGATGAGCTCGCGCTCCGGAGGCAACTCGCTGGGAAGGCCGTAGAGAATTAGATCGAGGTTTAGTTCTCCGGCGATAGTGACATCAAATTGCGGCATGTCGAGTAGCTCGATTAGTCCGCCAGAAGCACTACTCGGCTGAGATTTACGGGGCGATCGGGATCCAGGCCTTTTTGCGTTGCGGCGTAGAAACCAACCAACTGTCCGGCGAAAACGAACGGCGCAATGCTCGGAAACTCGGGAAGATCGCAGTCAAGATCGATTGCGAGATCGGCGGCAGCTCGTGCACGGCGAGAGATATGATTTGCAACCACTAAAGTTTTTCCGCCCAGCTCTTTTATCTCCTCAACAACCTCCACCTCGGCGCCGTGGTTGCTTTCCGAAAGCAGGAAAGTAAGCAGTACATCGCCGCTCACAACCGATTTGGGACCGTGCCGGAATTCAAGGGTGTGGAACGATTGCGCGTACGTGCGGGACATCTCCATGACTTTCAGCGCCGATTCGCAGGCCAGGCCGTAATACGGGCCCTGGCCCAGACAAACGTAGTCCGAAAAAGAGTTGCGATTTACAAATTCGTGCACTCGGTTGGGGAGATCTGGCAATACCTTCTCCGCCACGGCAGGCAAGCTTCGAAAAGTTTGCAAAATCGATGTCTTTCCTGCGAGAGTCGCCGCCAGATACTGCAATGCCAGCAGCATTGACGTAAACGAACGTGTCATTACCGTGCTCTGTTCATCAGCCTCGGGCAGCAGAATGGCGGCGCTTGCCAGTTTTTCCAACTTCTCTCGAGTGGCGCAGGAAACAGCAAGGCTTGGAATCTTGCGTTCGTTCAGAAATTGCGCAACTCGGAGAACCTCAGAGGTCTGTCCGGAGCGCGAAATCAGCACCGGAACAAATTCCTTCATGCCGTTAAAGATCATTTCAGGAAAAAGCAGAATTTCAGAAGCAGGGATGGCTCGCGCCCGGGTTCCGGTAATTGCAATCCAGCTTGCAGCTGCAGCTTGCGCAATGTAATAGCTCGATCCGCATCCGACGAAGACCCACTCGGGACTATTGCCGAACCGCTTGCCGATTTCGCGGACTGTGTCAGTTGACTCAAGCCGCTTTAAGCATTCAGACCAGCAGTTTGGCTGAGAAAGAATTTCCGCAAGCGTGTGCGTTCCCAAACCTGAAGAATTTGGCTGAGCTCCATCCATTGGGGTCAAATCCGGCAAGGGAAGCTTAGGCTAGTCGGTGTGTGAGCGATTGTCAACGTTATTGTGTGAATGTGTGTGATTCGTTCCCTTTGCTGCCGACTCCGCGACAATCACCTGCACTCCGGCGTCACGAAGATCCTTGATGTAAGCAGGATCAGTACCCGAGTCAGTGATGAGAATATCGACATCTGTCACCGGTCCTACAAAGGCGAAACGCTGCCGGCCGAATTTCGTGTGGTCTGCCAAAGCAATACGTGTCTTTGCGGCACGCGAAACCATTCGTGTGATCTGTGCCTCGGCGTGATGAGCCGTTGATATGCCGTACTTTGGATCGATTGCGCTGACTCCTAAGATCGCCTTGTCCAACCGTATTTCCGACAAAGAGCGCTGCGCCCATTCGCCGGAAAAACAGAACGTATCTTTCATCAGATCGCCGCCCGTGCACATGACGGTCACGCCCGCGCTGCGCTGCAGTTCGCAGACAATCGTGGGTGAATTTGTCACCACCATCAGACGGTGACGATGAACCAGACGCCTCGCCAGTTCGAAAATAGTTGTGCTGCTTTCGAGGAAAATCGTATCTCCGTCCAGGACAAACTGCTCAGTGGCACGGGCGATTTGCCGTTTCTCCTCGTTTTCACTTCTCAGTAGTGCGTCATAGGTAGGCTGGAAATTCGTGCTCGACATGCGGGAAACCGCTCCGCCATGCGAGCGCACCAGAACTCCCTCCTGCTCGAGCGCCGCCAGATCGCGACGGATGGTAGCGGCGGTCACCCTTAGTCGATCGCAGAGTTCGGAAGCGGAGACGGTGCGTTGCCCGGTAAGGATTTCGCGGATTCGGAAACGCCGTTCTTCGGCCAGCATTTTGCATTGAATTGTACGTTAAAGCGGGTAAAAAGAAAGCATGAGTTTATTGGCGAGATTGCAACAACTTACCGTGGGAATGCTGAATTTTACCGTCCTCATTCCAGCGGCGTTCGCTAGAATTCGATCACAAATGAGCACTTCAATACAGAAGACGCCAGGCCGTAAAACGCACGGATTAGACAATGCAGGGTCGAGTCACGAATCACGAACCACGGTTCCCTTTACCACTCGAACCGCACGCCGAATTGGATACCGCGCGGTTGATATCCTTCCGCGGTTGACTCAACAAGCCCGAACTCGGTATCGCCGGGAGCAAACTCGGTATCCGGAGGTGCAAACCTCGGCGTATTGAAAGCATTGAAGACTTCGGCGCGCAACTGCAAAGTCATGCCTTCACGCGGTGTGAATTCTTTGTAGAGATTGGCGTCGAAGTTATGAATTCCATCTGTCCTCAATCCTGAAAAATAACGTGGCGCGTTGCCCGGCACCTGGTCGCCAGGATCAGCGAAACAGTTGATGTTTAACACCGGCATCTGCGTTACTGCCGCTCGGTTGGAACCAATTCCCGTCGAACCACCGCAAAGTACATTTGGACGCTGATTGCCATCTTGCAGCCGATTATTACTCATGTAAATCGACAATGGCTGCCCGGATTGCTGGCTAATCAATGTAGAAACTGACCAGCCACCGATAACGGCATCGAGAACTCTATTCATGCCGCCACCGATCCAACGATCGCGCCCGATGGGCAAATCGACGACCACGGCAGCCGCAAGTCGTTGTGGCGTGTCATTGGCGCTGATGCTGTACTCGGCCCTCAAATTATCCAACTGCTGAGGATTGCCATTATTCAGGGTCCCTACGAACGCATTTGCGCCGGTGGAGGAGTCATCCGTGAATTTCGAAATCGTGTAGCTGCCCTCGAAACTGATGTGATGAGTTGTGCGCTTCTGGAAGCGAATCTGCATCGAGTGGTACCAGGAGTTCGCGATCAGCCGTGGAAGTCCTTCGAAGTCGCCATCGAACTGTGGATACGGCCGCAGCAGGTTGACAAGTGGGATAGTCGGGTTCCCGTATTGCGAATCGGGCTCGTTGAAAATCGCCGCGCCGGCATTGAACAGACACCCACTGCCGCCGAACAAAGAACAGAACGGATTTGCAACTGGCGTGTTCAGCGAATCCGATGGGTCGCCGGTGCCGCCGATGGCCAGAAAATTAGGGTCATTGCGCAGCTTGGCAAGCAGTGCAGAAGAGATGAAATCCCGATTGCGCGTGCTGGAATATCCACCAAAGGGAAGGTGGGTGCTGCGGTTTGCGGAATAATCCACTGCGAGGACGGTTTGGCTTGGGAGCAGGCGCTGAATCCCCAGATTCCACTGGTAAACATCTGCGTTTTGCGCTTCCGTGGTTCCCAGATCGTTGCCATTGCCGAAACCCCACTCCGCGAGCTTGCCATAAGTCTGGCCTTGTGGACCGGTAACGCCACCATGGAACGGATCCGCTAAGGTGGCCGCGCGAGTGTTGAAGTTGTCGTTAGTGAAGAACATGGTTGCGCTCTTGCGAAACGCAGTACCGGGGTATTGGAAGTTGGTGGCGACATTCATCCCGTAGTACACACCAGCGCCGCCGCGAACGACCGTGTTCTGGTCCAATTGATACGCAAACCCAAG
>DAIPJJ010000286.1:0-3478 GCA_036770325.1 Terriglobales bacterium | reverse complement strand
ACCTCTTCCGGGTAGAGATCGATCTTCAACGTGGAGAGAAATTCGTTGGGATCGGAGACGTCGCGCTGCCACTCGACGACCTGACGCAGCCAGGCGAGGCGCTCTTCGTCTTTGACTGAAACTGGGCCGTCTTTATATTTCCAGTGCGCCGCGATGCCTTCTTCCGCCATGCGGTGCATTTCTTCGGTGCGAATCTGAATCTCAAAGCTCGTGCCTTCTTCGGTGATGACCGAGGTGTGCAGAGATTGATACAAATTCGGCCGGGGCATGGCGATGAAGTCTTTGATCCGGCCGGGAACGGGCCGCCACATGTTATGCACAATGCCGAGCACGGCGTAGCAGTCTTGTACCGAGCGCGTGATCACGCGCATGGCGTAGAGGTCGTAAACCTGATCGACGGAGATACGCTGCTTGATCAGCTTCTTGTGAATGCTATAGAGGCGCTTGATGCGACTTTCGACTTTGGCGGTGATGCCGGCTTCGCGGAGCTTGTCACTCAACAGGCGTTCCACTCCGGCGAGAAACTGCTCGCCTTTTTTGCGACGTTGTTCGACGGCGTCGTGAACCTGCTGATATCCGATGGGGTCGAGGTACCGGAAGCCGAGGTCTTCGAGTTCGCCGCGAATTTTGCCCATTCCGAGGCGGTGGGCGATGGGGCCGTAGATGTCCAGAGTTTCACGCGCGATTTTCTGCTGGCGCTCGGGCGGCAGGTGCTCGAGGGTGCGCATGTTGTGCAGCCGGTCGGCGAGCTTGATAAGCACGACGCGGATGTCATCGACCATGGCGAGCATCATCTTGCGCAGATTTTCGGCTTGCTGCTCTTCCTGCGAAGAAAAATCAATCTGGCTGATTTTGGTGACGCCCTCGACAATGTGCGCGACCTGCTCGCCGAATTCTTTGCGGATATCGACGATGGTGATGGAAGTGTCTTCGACGGAATCGTGCAGCAGGCCGGCGGCGATGGAGACGGCGTCCATCTTCATTTCGGCGAGAACCAGCGCCACTTCGAGCGGATGCACGAGGTAAGGCTCACCAGAGGCGCGGTGCTGGCCGGCGTGAAATTTCTGGGAGAATTCGTAAGCTTTGCGGACGAGTTCGAGATCGTCATTGGGACGGTTCTCGCGCATGTTCCGCAGCAGGTCGCGGAACTTCGTCACCGTGAGGACGTTAGTCGCGATTTGTTCGCGAATGGTGGTCATTTGCTACAGGCTTCCGCAAAAGAACGCCCGGATTGCTTGATTTTGATTATAGGGCCAGTGTGACGGACCTCAGCGGCTAAAGCCGGTTTCAAAGAGTCGCTTCTCGGCACGACTGAAGTCGTGCCCTTCCCTGTCGTGCTGGGGGCGGTTTTCGAAAAGCCCAACCACAGAGAGCACGGAGTTACACAGAGCGAAGCCACAGAGATTGATCACACCTCTGAGCCGTTCTCCGGTGAAACTCAGCGTTCTTTGTTGTGACGATTTTCGAAAAGCCCAACCACAGAGAGCACGGAGTTACACGGAGCCACAGAGGTTGATTACTTTGTAGCCGTTCTTCGGTGAAACTCAGCGTTCTCTGTTGTGACGATTTTCGAAAAGCCCAACCACAGAGGACACAGAGTTACACAGAGCGAAGCCACAGAGGCGATGCTGTCAGGAACTCGGTTGGGATGGATCGAGCAAATTAGAATCATGTTCGTGGGGAGAGTTCTCATCAGCGGCGCGTCGGGGTTGATTGGGTCGGCGCTGGTATCTGCTCTCGAAGGGCGAGGTGACACTGTGATCCGCCTTACGCGGCGGTTGCCAGAGAAAGCGAACGAAGTTCAATGGGACCCGATGCGCGAGATCCCGCCGGAATTCGTATCCGGTTACGACATCGTGGTTCATCTTTCCGGAGAAAAGGTAGCCGGGCTCTGGACTGAGAACAAGAAGCAGAGGATTCGCGAGAGCCGGGTTGTGAGCACGAGGAATCTGGCGCAGGCATTGATTCGGGCGGAGAAGCCGCCGGCCAGGTTTCTTTGCGCGTCAGCTATTGGATATTACGGGAATCGCGGCGACGAGATTTTGACCGAGGAAAGCACGAGCGGAAGGGGATTTCTGCCGGAGGTTTGCCGTGAATGGGAAGCTGCCGCTGAGCCCGCCTTGCAAGCAGGAATCGGCGTCGTAAATCTTCGTTTCGGCATTGTGCTGAGCCGGACTGGCGGCGCGCTGAAGCAGATGCTATTGCCGTTTCGTCTTGGATTGGGTGGAAGAATCGGCAGTGGCAGGCAGTGGTGGAGTTGGATACATATTAGCGATGTGGTCCGGGCGGTCACGCATGTTCTGGACGAGGCTGCCGGGCGGGGGCGCCCGGCACCACACGACCGAGTAAGTGGGCCGGTGAACATGGTTGCGCCGAACCCGATAACCAATGCGGAATTCACGCGAGTTTTGGCGTCCGCGCTGAGGCGTCCTGCGTTGTTGCCGGTGCCGTTATTCGCGATCAGATTCGCGTTTCGCGAGTTCGCGGACGAAGGATTGCTGGCAAGCGCGTGCGTGATGCCGAAGAGGCTGGTGGAGAGTGGATTTGAGTTTCGGTATGCGGAACTGGGGACGGCGCTGGCGCAACTTCTGACCTAACCACGTTGTCATCCCTGAGTGAAGTCGAAGAACCTATGTGGCTTCTCTCCCCAAAATCAAATCACAGCAATGGGGCGAACGCGCCTGTGCCTGTGACAGAAGGACGAAGTGCAGGGATCCCATTCGGCTTCTTCCCTGCGGTCAGTCGCTCAGGGCAGGCCCTTCGACTGCGTAAATCGACTCGCAAGCGAGTCGCTTTACTTCGCTCAGGACGACAAGCCGTTGGGCGCCAAGTGACACAGGTTGGAGACTTAGTCTTGTGGATGAAAGTCAAATTCCCCGCCCTGTCTCGCTAAACCCCAGCGAGACAAGGACGGGGCACCCTCAGGGTTTATTTTCCGCGGGCTTTTGCGAATTGCTCCACGCGTTCGCGGACGCTGAGGATGTGATTCGGAAGGCTCAAGTGACTGCCTTGTTCCAGGATCGGGATCAGCTTGTCGAATTCGGGGCCGGAGTGTGAGCCGGTGATCACGATACGAATGGGGTGAAACAGTTCTTTGCCCTTCGCTCCGGTTTCAGCTTTCACTTCATTCACAATTTTCTTGAACTGCTCGGCCGTGAGTTTGCCTTCGCGGGCCGATTCATCTTCGAGAACTTTGAATGTGAATCGCGTCAGAACTGCGTCGGTGTTCGGAAGCGCGAGTACTTCGGCGTTGTCGGGGGAGGCGAGAGCGGCGTTCGCATCATAGTTGAAAACCAGCGCGGCTTTTTGAGGCAACTGGTCGAGGCGATCCACTGAGGGGCCGAGAAGCTGAACCACGTCGGCGAACCATTTCACCAAACCGTTGTCTGCTATCGACGCCCCGCCGTTGAGGGGCAACTTTGCGTTTCCAATCGCCTGCGAAAAATACGGGGCTGCGAGTTTTTCGATTCGGTCCCGC
>DAIPJJ010000285.1:0-3495 GCA_036770325.1 Terriglobales bacterium | reverse complement strand
ACTTGTTGATGAAGATGCGTTCCTGATCGTCGAGTGAAGGCATCATGCTGGTGCCCTCGACTTTCACTGGCTGATAAAGAAAAACGATGATGAATGCCGAAATCGCCAGCGAAATGACGAGATCTCGTACCCAGGCAGAAAACAAAGCCGCCGCACGGCCTGTCGGGCGCGGCTTGGCCGGAACATTTTCAGTTGCGGGCTGGGAAGTTTCAGGTACAACGTCCATTGCAGTCCAATTCTACTGGATTGGATGCTGGTGTGAGTAGAGCCGGTCGAGCCGTTTGTCTACAATTTGTCGATAGGCATGAAGCCTCTCATCTACACCTCCCCGTACGCTTGGATTTTCTGGATCGTATTTACTCTGGTTTATCTACCGGAGTTCGGACTGGTTAGCCGAACCCGTCCACAAGCAGGAAAATCCTCTGATCGCGGATCAATGCTGGTGATCATGATTGGCGCCTGGATTGGGTACCCGATCGCGTTCTCGCTCGTCAGGTCGCAACACTTTCACCTGAATCATGAAAAGTTCTGGTTTTTCCTTGGGCTCTTCTTGCTGATCTCTGGAAGTTTGTTGCGTCGCTACTGCTGGCGAGCTCTCGGCCAATTCTTCACCGGGAACGTGAAAATTCAGCAGGGACAAACTGTCATACAACACGGCCCATATCGTCTTGTACGACATCCTTCCTACACCGGCGGCATGCTGATGCACCTCGGCTGCGGTTTGGCTCTGGCCAACTGGATATCTGCCTTGGTCCTGCTTGTAACCACAGGGTTCAGTTACCTGTACCGGGTTTATGTTGAAGAGAAAGCACTGGTAGCGGGCCTTGGAGAGGACTATCGCGAGTACATGCGGCGAACAAAACGGTTTGTGCCGTACGTGATCTAGCCGGGAATTTCTCTGCGGACTTGCGAAACCTTTGCGAGCTTTGCGGTTAAGATCTGTGAAAAAGCTTTTCACCGCAAAGATCGCTGAGGTTTCGCCGAGAACGCCGAGAACAGGTTGGCCGACGACCAATTACGAAGGACAGATGACGATTCCGAATTTCTACCGCGTTTTTCACAACTTCCGCTCATGCTTCTCTCCTGCTAAAATCTATAAAATCCACTCCCCGGAGATCGAATGCAGGCTATCCTTGCGCTCGAAGACGGCCGCGTCTTCCGAGGCAAAGGCTACGGTGCCAAAGGCGAATGCTACGGCGAAGTTGTTTTTAATACTTCCATAACCGGCTACCAGGAAATTTTCACCGATCCTTCTTATGCCGGACAGATCGTTGTTTTAACCAATCCGCAAATCGGTAACTACGGCACCAACGCCGAAGATAATGAAGCCACACGCCCTTACATTGAGGGCCTGATCGTGCGCGAGTTCTCGAAGGTCAGCTCGAACTGGCGCTCGCAGCAGGTGGCCGAGGAATATCTCGAACAATTTAAGATCCCGGTTCTTGCGGACATAGACACGCGCGCTCTGGTTCGCCACTTGCGCGACAACGGAGTGATGCGTGGCGTGATCTCGACCATGGAAACTGACATCGAGAAGCTGGTTGCGAAAGCACGCTCGATTCCGAAGATGGATGGCACTGACCTCGCGAAAGTAGTCACGACGAATCGCCCCTATGTCTGGGAAGTGGGTGAGCGATCGCATGAGCCGGTCGAAGTTGTCGGTGTAAAAGACCAGCCAGAGCGCTTTCACGTAGTGGCTTACGATTTCGGCATCAAGCACAACATTCTGCGTAAGTTACGCAGCGAAGGATGCAAGGTCACGGTCGTTCCGGCGCAGACGCAGGCGGAAGACGTTCTCGCGCTCAAGGCCGACGGCGTTTTTCTCTCGAACGGCCCCGGCGATCCCGAGCCGTGCACCTACGCGGTAGATAACATTCGCCGCCTGATGGGACGGCAGCCGATCTTTGGCATTTGCCTCGGCCATCAGCTAACCGGGCTTGCGCTCGGCGGCAAGACTTTCAAACTCAAGTTCGGACACCACGGCGGCAATCATCCGGTGAAGCAACTGAATACCGGAAAAATTGAGATCACCGCACACAATCACAATTTCGCCGTCGATCCCGATTCGCTGCCACAATCCGAAGTCGAACTCACGCACATGGACCTCAACGACTCGACACTCGAAGGCCTGCGGCACCGCAACCTGCCGCTGTTCAGCGTGCAGTATCACCCAGAAGCCAGCCCCGGACCGCACGACTCGCATTACCTGTTCAAAGATTTCGTGAAGCTGATGGAGGAGTGGAAGGGGTGAGAAACCCAGCTAGATATCTGTCATTCGTTGGGCGAGCTCTGACGTTGTTATTGTTCGTGTTAATGACGATTAGTCTGATATCGGCATCCTGTGTCACGGAACTCAACACGATCGCAAGGACTCCACGCGGTCGAGTGAAGAGTCCCAAAGGTGAACCAGTCGCCGGAGCCGAGATCAAGGTCATATCCCCTAGCGGGGATATTGTTTATCGAACTAAGTCTTTGCGCGACGGTTCCTTCCTGGTGGCCCCGAAGCCAGGGAAGTATCGTGTTGAAATGTGGGCCGAAGGATATTTAATGCTGCTTTATGTTGTTGATCTTAGAGGCAGAGCTTCGACTGAACCTTTTGACGTGTGGTTTCAGGGGGTTGACCACTGCCACGACATTCGGATAGCAAGCAGCGATACAAATAGGGACAAATGCGGTTCGGAAGTACTGCGCCCAAATCTCATCCTTCGCGGTCCAGCAGTTATCAGTGGTCATGTGAAAGACGAAACCGGCGCACCATTTAAGCGATCACAACTCGAACTGAAGAAGCTCTCTGATTCGATACTTCAGCCCGCGTATTTGGATGCCAAGACCGACGAAGAAGGCCGATTCACGTTCGACGAGGCCGAACCAGGTGACTATCGTCTGCTTGCATCGCCAACTCGAGCTTTCTCTCAACCTGAGAGACTCGATTGCCAGGGACTAAGTGATTGCAGACTTGAAATCGTTCTGAAAGCCAACCCGACAGACCTGCCATATGCAGGGTGTCCGGTGCAGTGAACGTTGGAATGAACAACTCTGTCATCCCGAGCGAAGAAAATCATCCCGGCAAGCCGGGACGATTTTCACAGTCGAGGGACCTGCGCTTGCATGCGCCGCCGAACACAAGGTCCCTCCACGCGTGAATTGATCGGCGGAGCCGATCAATTCATTTGGTCTGGATGACAGAGTTAGGCAGATCGCGAAGCTTTTACTGACAACTGACAACTGAATTCAATGCCGAAACGCACTGACATCTCCAAGATCCTCATTCTCGGCTCGGGGCCGATCATTATCGGCCAGTCCGCTGAGTTCGACTACTCCGGCACGCAGGCCTGCAAGGCGCTCAAGGCCGAAGGATACGAAGTCGTGCTGGCCAATTCGAACCCGGCCACCATCATGACTGATCCCGAGTTTGCCGACCGCACTTACATCGAGCCGCTCACCCGCGAGTACCTTGAAGAAATTATTCGGGTCGAGCGCGAGATGTCGCCGGGC
>DAIPJJ010000153.1:0-10283 GCA_036770325.1 Terriglobales bacterium | reverse complement strand
GGTGGCGAGCCCAAGGTCATTGCCAACGAAGAAGGCGGCCGCACTACCCCGTCGGTGGTGGCGTTCACCAAAACCGGCGAGCGGCTGGTCGGGCAGGTGGCCAAGCGCCAGGCGATTACCAATCCCGAAAACACGGTTTATTCAATCAAGCGCTTCATGGGACGGCGCTTCAACGAAGTCAATGAAGAAATGAAGATGGTCCCATACAAGGTCGTGCAGTCGGGCGACCATGTGGCGATCGTCGCGCAGGGGAAGGAATATACGCCTCCGCAGATTTCCGCCATGATTCTGCAAAAGCTCAAGAAGGCGGCGGAAGACTACCTCGGCGAAAAGGTGACCGAAGCAGTCATCACTGTGCCTGCATATTTTAATGACGCGCAGCGCCAGGCGACCAAAGATGCCGGGCAGATTGCCGGGCTCGATGTGAAGCGAATCATCAACGAGCCGACGGCGGCCGCGCTCGCGTACGGGTTAGATAAAGGTAAAGACGAGACCATCGCCGTGTACGACTTTGGCGGCGGCACCTTCGACATTTCGATTCTCGAAGTCGGCGAAGGCGTGATCGAGGTGAAGGCGACGAACGGCGACACGCACCTCGGCGGCGACAACATCGATCAGCGGCTGGTCGATTGGCTCATCGACGAATTCAAGAAAGACGAAGGCTTGGATCTGCGAGGTAAAGGAAATGAAATGGCGCTGCAGCGTCTGCGCGATGCGGCTGAACGCGCCAAGATCGAGCTTTCGACCACGATGGAAACGGAGATCAATCTGCCGTTCATCACCGCGGACGCGAGCGGGCCGAAGCACCTCGTCAAGAAGCTCACGCGCGCCAAGCTCGAAGGCATGGTGGAAGACATTTTGCAGCGGTCGGTTGGGCCGTCGAAACAGTGCATGAAGGATGCGGGCGTCGACCCCAGCAAGATCAATGAAGTTGTGCTGGTCGGCGGACAGACGCGCATGCCGCGCATTCAGGCGATTGTGAAAGAGCTGTTCGGCAAAGAAGGCCACAAGGGCGTGAACCCGGATGAAGTGGTCGCGGTCGGCGCTGCGATCCAGGGCGGCGTGCTCAAGGGCGAAGTGAAAGACCTGCTCTTGCTCGACGTGACTCCGCTGACGCTGTCCATCGAAACCCTAGGTGGCGTGGCGACGCCAATGATTCCGCGCAACACGACGATTCCGACCAAGAAGACGGAAACGTTCTCGACCGCAGCGGACAGTCAAACTTCGGTCGAAGTTCACGTGCTGCAGGGCGAGCGGCCGATGGCGGCGCAGAACCGTACGCTCGGCAAATTCCATCTGACTGGAATTCCGCCTGCACCGCGCGGTGTGCCACAAATTGAGGTGACGTTCGACATCGACGCGAACGGAATTCTCAACGTCACGGCGAAAGACAATGCAACCGGCAAGGACCAGAAGATCACGATTACGTCGTCTTCGGGTCTATCGAAGGAAGAAGTGGAGCGCATGGCGAAGGATGCCGATGCGCACGCGGCCGAAGATAAGGCGGCGCGCGAATCGATTGAAGCCAAGAACCAGCTCGACTCGATGGTCTACCAGATCGAGAAGATGCTGAAGGAGCAGGGAGATAAAGTTTCCGGCACCGATCGTGGCGACATCGAGAACGCGTTGGCGGATGCGAAAAAGGCGCTCGAGTCGAACGACAAGGCGCAGATGGATCGCGCGCGGGAGACTCTGACGCAGGCTTCGCACAAGCTGGCCGAGCAGATGTACAAGTCGGCGCAGGCGCAGACTCCGCCTCCGGGCGGTGATGCGGGCCCGAGCGGCAGCGCCGGCGGTTCACAGCCCGGCAACGGCGAAGCCAAGAAAGAGGAAGGCGTCATCGATGCCGAGTACGTGGACGTGGATAAGAAGTGATCGCGCTTAGCGGGGCGTCTGAGCCCCGCTGCGATCATCCCGAGCGAAGTCGAGGGATCTCGCTCAAAACTTCTCGGCCACGGATCGACGCGGATAAACACGGATTAAGAAGCCGTGAAGTTCCGCGTGAATCCGTGGCTTGAATTTTAGGTTTTTTACAAAGGGGTAAATGAAATTGCAATTTAAAGTTAAAGATCAGGATTATTTTTTAGCATTCGTGGAGCAGGAACGCCGCTGGTACGTCTTCGCGCCCACCGCACAGGGAGTGCATCGCATTCCGGTGTACGTGGACGCGGAGAAGTACGGATCGCCGGAGATGTTGGGGAGTGAGACAACGTTGTCGTCGTAGACGTGAAAAGAATATGCGTTCTCTCGCCCCAATCCTGTGCGTTGTGACAGTACTAGCTGTAGTCGCCCCTGCGCAGCAAGCATCGGCAAAGACACGTTCCTGTCTTGTCGGTGCTAAAGACCTCGTGGACGCATCGGCGCCGCGATTCGAACAGTATCCAGCCGCACCTCTTGTATCGAGTCAACCCGCTAAGCTAAATCTGCATAGCAACCGGATTGCAAAGACTTACCAGACTGTAATTCGTGAGCAAATGCGCGAGGGCCCTAATTTCGCAGGTCATTACAGGATTGCGGTGTGGGGTTGTGGTACGTCTTGTGCACAGTTTGCGGTAGTTAACCTGAAAACCGGTAATGTTCTCACGGCAGATGGCGTGAGCAATGTAAGCTACGTTGACTTCGCGGCGGAAGATTTCTTGCCGAACGTGGACAATACCTTCGGAGGGTTTCGGTTCAGAAAGAACTCGCGCTTGTTTGTGCTAGTTGGTTCATTGAACGAGGATGATTCCAAACAGGGTGCGTTCTACTACATCGTTAAAGGCGAGAAGTTGCAGCTCATACACAAGACGATCGCAAAACACGGTACTTGCTTAGGAGAATCAAACTGATTGCTGATTGCTAATTCATGCCTCCCACCACCAAAAAAGATTATTACGAAACGCTTGGCGTAAAAAAATCTGCCTCGGAAGATGAAATCCGGAAGGCGTTTCGCAAACTTGCGCGCAAGTATCATCCGGACGTCAATCCCGGAGATAAATCAGCGGAAGAGAAATTCAAGGCCATCTCCGAGGCGAATGATGTTTTAAGCGATCCCAAGAAGCGCAAAATTTACGACCAGCTCGGTTTCTATTCGGACAACATCGATCCCGCAGCCGCCGAGGCCTACGCGCGCGGCGGCCCAACCGGAGCCGGCGGTTTCGGCGGATTTCCCGGCGGACAGGGCGGAGCGGGACATGGTCAGGGCGTTCCCTTCGACTTCAGCGGATTCGATTTCGGCGACATGTTCGAAGGCGCGCGAGGCGGCAGTCGCACAACTTCAAGTGGCGGCGGTGGATTCCGCGATATCTTCTCTGGAATTTTTGGTGGCGGTCGCGGTGGAGGCTTCGCACAGCAAGAAGGTCCTGAACCCGGCACCGATCTCGAATATCAAGTTAACGTTCCCTTCTGGACGGCGATTCGCGGCGGCGTGATGCGGTTGAACATCACGCGCCAGGATGTCTGCGGCAATTGTCACGGCAACGGCGTGATCGAGCAGCCGGGCGTTTGCCCTCAGTGCAAGGGCAAAGGCACGATCGAACAGAGCGCGAATCGCATGAAGTTTAATGTGACTTGCCCGCGCTGCCACGGCACAGGCAAGAATGTTTCGCCCTGTCCGGTCTGTCACGGAGAAGGGGTGGTCAACCGGACCGAGCCGCTGGAAGTGAGAATTAAGCCCGGGACACGCGACGGCCAGCGCATTCGGATTGCTGGTAAGGGCAATGCAGGAACGCACGGAGGTCAACCGGGCGATCTATACGTGATCATCCGAACCGAGAGTCATCCCGTATTCCGTCGCGAAGGCGATGACATTCACGTCACTGTCCCGGTCACGGCCACTGAAGCGGCGCTCGGATCAAAGATTGAAGTTCCGACTATCGACGGTCGCGCGCTGCTGAAGGTTCCTCCCGGAACACAGTCAGGGCAAAAACTTCGGCTTCGCGAAAAAGGGGTGCCTTCGGCAACGAAAGAAGGCGTGCGCGGAGACGAGATTGTGGAAGTGAAAGTCACGGTTCCGATGCCCCGCGACGAGAAGACCAAAGAACTGCTGCGCGAATTGGCCAAGCTGAACCCCGAAGACCCTCGTGAAGAGTTGTTCAAGAACTTGTAAGCGCTGTCATGCGCAATCGAATTCTAAGTGCCAAAAGCCTAACCACAGAGAACACATAGTTTGTGGCGTCCCTCTGTGTAACTCTGTGTCCTCTGTGGTAGAGCTTTTGACTTTCCTACCCAAAGTCCCAAATTGACACAAAATACAAAAAATCCACCACAGAGAACACAGAGATCACAGAGAAATGCCACAGAGGTGTGATATACGCACTGTTCATGGCCGCAGCACCTCAGCAAATCACTGCACAAATAAACGAGATTACGCGCCAGATCATCGGCGCGGCGATGAAAGTTCATACCGCACTCGGGCCGGGGTTGCTGGAAAGCGCCTATCGCGCGTGCATGTTACACGAGCTTCGAAAACAAGGGATCAGAGTTGAAAGCGAGGTTGGATTGCCTGTTATATATGAAGGCGAGAAGATCGACCTCGGATATCGCATTGATCTCATCGTCGCAGGTTCTGTCATCGTTGAGATCAAGTGTGTGGAGGCAATCAATCCGGTTCACAAGTCTCAGCTGCTTTCGTATATGCGGTTGAGTGGAAGGCAAGTTGGATTGCTCATCAATTTTCACGTTGAGCATTTGAGAGACGGGATTAAAAGGATGGTTGATGGGTACGGTTGGGAAAAATCCCTACCACAGAGAACACTGAGTCACACAGAGGAACGCCACAGAGGTTTTGATGGCTCTGTGGATTTCCTCTGTGTAACACCGTGTCCTCTGTGGTCGAGGTTTGAATTTATGTTCTCCGGCAGCATCGCGCAAGCGCTGGTGCGTGGAATCGACCGGCTCGCGCCGAGACGCACCACACAAGACAAAACTCCCGCTCACCTCGTCACCGGGCGTCGGGGCGAGGAAGAGGCGTACTTCTTTCTTCGCAAAAAGGGCTACGTTATCATTGCGCGGAACTTTCGCACGGCGAGACACCGAGGCGAGATTGATCTCATCGGGTGGGATGAAGATGTGCTCTGCTTCGTCGAGGTAAAGACACGAACTACGCACGATGTGAAACCGGCTGAGGCAGCAGTCGATCGCAAGAAGCGGCGAGATCTTCGTGTGATGATTCGCTACTACCTGCGCACGCTGCCAAAGAAGCAGTTCCCTACTCTACCCCAATGGAGATTTGACATCGTTACGGTGTACTACGAGATGAAGACGAGTCGTTCCAGCGAGGAAATCTCTAACCCACTTCTCCCAAAATCGGGGAGAATCGGGACACCCCACGATTCTTCCGTGAACTACGCGGTTCCGACCTTCGAACTATTTCAGAATGTCGCGCTCTCATCGTAGAATGAATCCACCCGATGGCAGCGGGTGGAGGAAACGATTACTTGCCCGAACTCAGAAAAGACCCCATTGTCGGCCGCTGGGTCATTATTTCGACCGATCGCGCCAAGCGCCCCACCGATTTCGCCCGCGATTCAGTAAAGATGAAGGGCGGTTTCTGCCCTTTTTGCTACGGAAACGAAGCCAAGACTCCGCCCGAGATTCAGGCCTATCGTCCCAGTCAGAACGGAGGCGGGCCGCCGCAGCGCAACACTCCGGGCTGGACGGTGCGAGTGGTGCCGAACAAATTTCCGGCGCTGCAAATCGAAGGCAATCTTGACCGTCAGGCCGAAGGCATGTTCGACAAGATGAACGGGGTCGGCGCTCATGAAGTGGTGATCGAAACCAACGAGCACAACGGCACGCTGGCCACACTGTCCCCCAAAAAAATTGAAGACGTGTTATGGACGTTCCGAGACCGCATACTCGACCTCAAAAAAGACCGCCGACTGAAGTACATCCTGATTTTTAAAAATCACGGCGAGGCGGCTGGCGCGACCATCGAGCACGCGCATTCTCAATTGATTGCCCTGCCCGTCGTGCCGATCTACGTCGTCGAAGAAATCGAAGGCGCCAAGCAGTACTACATCTTCAAGGAACGTTGCATCTTTTGCGACATCGTGCGACAGGAAACCGACGCCGGAATTCGGGTCGTGGCTGAGAATGATGACTTCCTCACAATCGCGCCCTACGCCCCACGCTTTCCTTTCGAAACCTGGATTCTTCCCAAGCAGCACGAATCGGCGTTCGAAAATTCCTCCTCACGCATGTTCCAGAACCTCGCGAAGGCGATTCGCATTCTGCTGAACAAGGCCAATCGCGTGCTTGACGATCCTCCATACAACCTTGTGATTCACAGCTCGCCGACGCAGGATTCAACCAATGATCACTATCACTGGCATATTGAATACGTGCCAAAGCTGACTAAGGTAGGAGGATTCGAATGGGGGACGGGGTTCTACATTAATCCCACGCCGCCAGAAGAGGCAGCGAAGTTTCTGCGCGAAGCAACTGTACCGGAACCCGCGGGTGCAGTCGCCGGATAAGACTACTTCAAATCCTTCATTGGCATCATGGTGCCGTAGTCTCGGCCGGATGATTCCGTCGCCCGCGCGACCATCCCCTGGAATGCATCGCGCAGTTCCGGATACTTCGCCAGAAGTGCCTTCATCACCGCCATATTGTCCTGGAACGTCTGGCCCGTATCGGCAACACTAGCCGTCTGATATTTCACGATCACATCCAGGTCCTGCCCGACCGCGAGTGGGAAGATCTGGATCAGCTTGTAGGTCTTGCCCCCTGGCGCAATCAGGTCCGTAGTGTTCCCTCCGGCTGGCGCATCCGCCGGCTTGTAGCTCGTCTCCTGCTGGTAAAGCTTGTCGGTAGCTTGCGTTTCCATGAACGGAACGGCAATCGCGAGTTCTCTTCCTTCCAGGTAGTAGAGCCAGGCAGCTAAGGAATGCCCTTTCGACTTGAACTCATTCGCTTTGCTCAAGAACCAGTTACTGTCGTGCCCCTGGATCTGTGTGGGCCTTAAGAACAGCCCTCCAAGCTGCCATGCGGTTCCCGATTGTTGGAGAACGAATGATGCCGTATAGCCGCCTTTCGGGCCAGTAACATCAAGAATTTGGATACCGTATGTGCCGGGCGGCAGATTCGGAATCACAAATTCCGCGCTGTTTGCAGTTGGTCCAGAAGCGTTGAAAACACCGCATAGAAACTCGGCTCTCGGTATCGGTGCCGTACCCTCGGCTTTGAGCTCAAATGGCGGGCGAGGGCTCGAGTGCGCACCACTGAGACCAGCCTGATTTTCCTTAATGGTTCCTTCGATGCCGCTGAAATTTCTGGCGAGGGATGGAATGGCGTTCTGCTTCAACGAAGCTGAGTCACCACGGGCAACCATGTCAAAAAACTTCGTTCCTGTGTTTTGAATGCTCGTGCGAGTGGCAGCGTCCATTTCATCAGAGGTCAAACAAGTTTGACCCTGCCCGAAAGAGGTAAAGAGGAGTGGGATTACAAACACTATGGCAGCGAAATAGCTGAACTTTCCAACGCCGTGCTGAGCCTTCATTCCGATATTCACTGAAAACGTCCTCCGGCCAGGTTGTGAACAGCCACTTAGATGCGAGTTGCTGGTTTGCGGCAACATGCCCGGGTTCGGAGTTGTCCTATGTCAAAAAATTAACACAAGCCGCGAAGTGGATAAAACCCGGCCGGACACTCCCCTGATTCATCGTGGCACAGAAAACCAACCAGACCAGCAGGTTACTCATCAAAGCTGCTGCTCGACAAAGGGGATTGGTGCATGTTCAGACTCGTGCGCGGCAGTTCCATCATTTATCTGCCGGTTCTTATCTTGTGGATCGCCGGTTTCAGCGGCTGTGTGGGCCTTGCTCCGGGAACGACTCCGGGCGGAACGCCGGAGGAGGTCATTGTGAACACATCCGGCGGAGGAATGGGAACCATCACCAGCACTCCAAGCGGGATCAACTGCTCCGCCTTGGGGGCTGGAACAAACTCCGGAACCTGCCAGGCGACGTTTAATGGCAGTACGACCCTAACCGCGGCGCCAAATCAGGGCTTTACTTTTTCTGGATGGAGTGGCTGCACGACGTCCAATAGCACAACTTGCTCCGTTTCCAGCGCGTCCACCGTAACAGCAACGTTCACAGCCAGTCTGCAAAGTATCAATCACATCATTTTCCTGGCGCAAGAGAACCGGTCATTTGACGAGTATTTCGGTGCCCTTCGCGAATATTGGGCGCAGAATGGAATACCAGATCAGCCGTTTGATGGACTGCCACAATTCAACCCGGCAGGAGATCCCAATGCCGGGCCACCGCCAACCAATCCCGGATGCGATCCCACGCTTCCATATCCGCCAAACTCATGGTGCTCATTTAACCAAAACAGTCCGCCTGTGCAGTCTTTTCACTACGGCAGCACTTGCGTTGAAAACCCAAGCCCTTCGTGGGGAGAGGCGCATCGGCAGTGGAATGCCGGTGATCCGACGTCGGCGACGCCCGCTATGAATGGCTTCGTCGAGGCGGCAGCCAACGACGGCCGCCAGCATGTGAACAACGAAGGTCAGTTCGCGCCCTACTTTGACGTCGATGGAATTCGTGCCATGGGGTATTACGATGGCAACGATCTGAATTACTACTACGCTCTCGCGTCCGCCTTCTCGACCTCCGACCGCTGGTTTGCTCCGGTAATGACGCGAACACCACCCAATCGTGAATATCTGATTGCTGGCACTTCCCATGGCTACATTTATCAGCGAGGCGGCAACCCACCCGCTGACTCTCCCCTAATACCTTCCACGACAATCTTTGAAGTGCTACAAAAGGCCGGCATCAGTTGGAAAATCTATATCAATCCAAAAGGCACTCCGTGCACGGAGACTGATATTGCCTGCCTGACCGGGCGCAGTTACATTCATGACTTCGTCTTCGGTCATAACATCATTCTGAATCCCAGCGCATACACGGAGCACATCGCGCCCATTTCGCAGTTTTATACCGATGCAATCAACGGAACTCTTCCCCAGGTGGCGCAAATCGAGCCTGCATCCAGCGCCGCGCTAGACGAGCACCCAGAGGATGACGATCCGCCTCCGGGCCAGCCGGCGTGCTGCAGTATGCAGGCCGGGGCCAACAACGTTTCCACTTTAATAAACGCCGTGATGTGCGGAGAGAACGCGCCTCCATCGGGAAGCTGCACGCCAGGAGCGAGTTGGAACGATTCGGTTTTCATTCTCACTTTTGACGAACCCGGCGGGTTTTACGACCACATTCCACCGCAGCCGACGGTCAATCCAGATGGCATAGCACCGGTAGACCTCTTCCCGAATGATCCCTGCTTCGGGGCAACAACTCCGGGCACGATTTGCGATTTTTCGTATACGGGATTTCGTATTCCCCTGGTCGTAGTTTCACCGTACGCAAGAAAGAACTTCGTCTCGCACCAGGTGAGGGACACGACAGCGATTCTCAAGTTAATCGAGACCCGGTTTAATCTGTCTGCACTAACGAAGCGAGACGCGGCGCAGGTCCCGATGGACGATCAACAGACTGGGTTCTTCGACTTCGATAACGTTCCATGGAGGACACCACCAAGCAACCTACCCGCCCAGATAAGACTGCCAGGATCGGCGTGCTTCGTGAATCCGCCGCCAACTTCGCCGTAGTTGAAACACTTGGCCCTTGTTGCGAGAGCAGTGCTGGTACGGTGAGCGAAGACTGGTGGCTAGTCCCTGGCCGGTTTGGCTTTTCCGGGCAAGGCCGCCGGGTTCTCGTGCGTGCGTTCGCGGAAGCCGCCCTTCATTCCCGTTCCGAGCGTGATGCTACCCTCGCCAAACTTATCGCGCAGGCGATCGGCTGCAGAGAGCGCGTGCTCCCACTTGTTTCGCGTGTTGTCTTCGAGAAAATCGAGCTGTGCGGAATCGTCGCCAAATGATGAAGCATGCACGCCAAGGAGCCTGACTTCAGAGCCCATGCGCCAGTTCGCATGAAACAGGCGATGGATTTGGTGAAAAATTTCATTGTCTAGCTGTGTCGGTGTGTCGAGAGAGTGCGCGCGGGTGATCGTCGTGAAGTCCTTGTACCGCAGCTTTAGTTGCAATGTGCGTGCGCGCAATTGCTGTTCGCGCAGCCTACGACCGACCATGGTGCAGAGCCTCATCAAAGTCGCTTCGAGCTGAGCTACTTCCGCTGTGTCGCGATCATATGTATGTTCGTGGCTGATCGACTTCGCGGGCTCGTGGGCGCCAATTTCGCCTTCGAACCACGCTCCTGCGTCCTCGCCACGGGCCTTGCCGGCCAGCGCCAACCCCCATTTGCCAAACTGCTGCTCGAGCTGAGCGTCATCGA
>DAIPJJ010000152.1:0-10409 GCA_036770325.1 Terriglobales bacterium | reverse complement strand
TTTTCATGGAGGCCGATATCTGGGCAGCTCCGGTCAACAACTTCCCAGCCACCGAGCGCGACCCGCAGGTCGAACACAATAAGATCGTCGTCAACTTCGATCATCCTAAAGTGAAGCAGTTCCGCACGATTGGGCCGCCGATCCGGTTCAGCCGGACGCCCTCGAGCGTGAAGCGCCCGCCCGTACTTGGCGAGCACACTCGCGAGATCCTCAGAGAGATTGGCTACGCAGACAGTGAGGTTGAACGGATGTCCAGCGACGGAGTAATCGCACAAAATGCCGGGTAGTCCGACGAAGATATTGCTCGGGCTGACCTGGAAACATGATCGCGGCTTGGCGCCGCTGCTTGCCACGGCCAAGGTTTTTTGCGAGCGACATCCTCAGGTCTCAATTGAATGGGAAGCGCGCAGTCTTCAGGAATTCGGCGAGGCTTCTCTCCAGGGTATTGCGGACCGCTACGATCTCGTGGTCATTGACCATCCCTTCATGGGCCAAGTGGCGCGAGAGAAATGTTTTCTGCCGCTTGACGAGCACTTCTTGTCCGGCCACCTTCAGGCGCTCGAGCGAGACAGCGTGGGTCAGTCTTATGCGAGTTACTGGTTCGAAGACCACCTCTGGGCACTCCCAATCGATGCCGCCGCTCAGGTCTCTGGCTACCGGGCAGATCTCCTGCAAGCGAATGGCTTCAAAGTACCGAGAACGTGGGAAGAAGTATTCGAGCTGGCGAAATTCCGGAAAGGTTCCGTTACTCCGGCCTTGCTGCCGTTAGATTCACTTATGTGCTTCTTCAGCATCTGCGCAAATTTTGGCGAGCCTCCTTTCCTTGGAAGCGAAGTCGTAATTAGTGAAGGAACAGGAAAGCAGGCACTGGAGTATTTGCGCATCTTGGCTGATCACGCGGTGGAAGGCGCACTGTCAGCGAACCCCATCGCCATTTGGGAGCGAATGAGTTCTTCGGATGACATCGCCTATTGTCCACTCGCATTTGGTTATTCCAATTACTCGAGACCTGGATATCGCGCCAAACCAATTTCATTCAGCCCCATACCTTCGAGCGGTAGGGGTCCTGTTGGAGCGACCTTAGGAGGGGCCGGATTGGCCATCTCAAAAAAATGCAAGCATCGCGACATGGCCTTTGAGTATGCTTTTTGGATCGCCGGAGCCGAATGTCAAAGCACTCTGTATGTTGAATCAGGAGGACAGCCAGCAAGTAAGACAGCGTGGCTTGATCCTCGCGCAAACCAAATCACCAATGGCTACTTCGCTGCTACACTGCCCACCCTCGAGAGTGCATGGTTGCGTCCGCGATTCGACGGATTCGAGAAATTCCAGGTTGACGCCTTGAACGTGGTGGGTGAATTTCTCAGATCTGGTGCATCTCCTCACCACACTCTCAAACAACTGGACGAGTCCTATCTGAGAATACTTCGCAAATGAACGAACAGACGCATTTGGCAAGGTCGAAGCGGGGAACATTTTTCGCCTCGCTGATGCTTCTGCTGGTGGCGAGCACAGGTTACTCGCAAAATCTCTCGTTTGGTTCCCGGGACGCGAAACCGGTTCCTGAGTGGCTTCCCCGGTCGACAATTTATGAACTCTGGTTGACCGCATTTAGTAAGGAGGGCAACCTGCGAGGCGCCATTCCGGGACTGAAGCACATCGCAGACCTCGGAGCCACGATCGTGTACCTCGGCCCGATTGCTAAGAGATCGGCGAACCCAAAAGCTTCGCCCTACAGCATCGCCGACTACAACGCGATTGACCCTGAAGCCGGCACCGACCAGGACCTTCACGATTTCGTATCAGAGGCCCACAAACTACGCCTGAAGGTGATGCTCGACATTGTCTATTACCATACGGCGCCAGACAACGTCATGATACAGAAGGATCCGGGATTCTTCGTAAAGACGGAGGACGGCAAAACAGCGAGAGGCTTCTGGCCACAGCCGCTGCCGGACTTCAGCAAACCGGAGGTCCGGAAGTACCTGATGGACAGCCTCGTCCACTGGGTACGCGAATTCGGCGTCGATGGATTTCGATGCGATGTCGGTGGTGGTGTTCCGGAGTCCTTTTGGGTCGACGCCCGGAAAGCACTCGACAAGATTAATCCTGAAATCGTCCTGTTATCGGAATCGGATCGGCCCGATGATCAACTTCAATCTTTCGACATTAATTACAACTTCGACTATTACGTGGCCCTCCGCTCGGTGCTGCGCGATGGAGCTCCGGCAATCACCTTGCGAAAGAGCTGGGAAAAGATGCACGCCACAATGCCCAGAGGGGCCCGTCTGCTGCATTACAGCGATAACCATGACTGGCCGCGCGCAGTTATACAGTTCGGAGAAAAGGGGGCCCTGGCCGCATCGGTGCTGAACTTCACGCTTGACGGTATTCCGTTCGTTTATAACGGGCAGGAAGTCGATGATCCGACAGCAACGGCGTGGAGAAAACTAGCTCCGATTCGCTGGTCTGATGCCGGCAATCCCGCTGATGAAAAGTCGATCGAAGTAACACTGGATACTTACAAGAAGCTGTTTGCGATGCGAGCATCCGAACCTGCCCTCACCTCCGGCAGCATGACGTGGATCGATAACGACCAGCCAGAAAGCGTGCTCAGCTTTTTGCGCAAGCATGGGAACGAGGAAATCCTTGTCATTATTAATGTGTCGAACCGCAATGTGCACGTCACCGTCGACCTGCCGGTGATGGACTACTACGCAGTCCAGAACTTGCTCAATCCTGGAAAAACCTGGTTCTCTCTTTATTCTGGACGTGTATCTACCGATCTGGATGCCTTCGGGTACATCCTGGGCAGGAAGATTCCCCTCGCACCATTAGAGAAGTAGGCGGGCCCATCGACGCTAGCATCTGTCATTGCTGGCAGGATTGCGCGATGGAAAGCACACCCTCAGAGGGCCGGCGGAGATCCAGCCGTCTCGCGCACTGGATCTGGCAAATTTCCAACCGACCATGACAAGTCAGCTAGAAACACGTTGTGACAGGCGTCACTTGTCCGGTAGAAAGCTTGTTCAAGTAGGTGACATTATCCGGCGTCCCGTAAGTTCCATGGGATTGCAGCTTCGCGTGCTGCCATTTCACCAGCCCGTAAGGTTTCGCGACGTGGTATTCCTCTTTGTCATTACAGTTCTGGAGATTATTGTCGCAACTGTATTGATAGCTGATCACCAGCGTCTGCAGATTGTCCGGTAAGTCTCCGCCGAACGATTCCGTGTACGGTCCCCAGACGGTATTGACTACCCCACCCAGTTTTTTCGTAGTGAAAGTGTTGCAATCAGTGTGAATTTCGTAGGTGGTGTTTGACGGCGGAATCGTGATCTTCGACCCGGGGAACCCGGCCTCCGCGAAACGCGGAACAAGCGGCAGGTTGAAGTCACCGAGCGTGGGATCATGAAAGATCTTGAAGGTATTCGGGCTCGTCCAGTCCAACTCCGTTGCCCACGTATAGATATATTTGTCGTCGTAAAGCTTGATGTCCCACGGAAAGCCCTTACTGCTCTTAGTCCAGAAAAAACGGTCTGATTTGACGGTCGTGTAAACCGGGTTGGCGGTTCCGGAGAGATGATGGCTCTCGGCGAGCGAGGGATCCATCGTCATCCACGAAAGCATATCGTAGAGCTGAGCCTGTGGCGCGGGTGGTGGCGGTGGAGGCGGCGACTGCTGACCGGGTTGATTGTTGACGTCCGGCGCCGAATTTGGAGGCATGCCGCAACCGGCGAGAGACACGAGGAGCGCGAGCACAAGTAAGTACTTCATTTTTAAGCCCCAGTTGTTTTGAGCGTGCTTGCGACGTGCTGGAAGACTCTATCGCGCTACTTATCTTGACAACAGGTTACGGAAGTAGGGGGGGCGTAAGTAGACGAGTACAGCGGATTCACTGTACTCGTCCGAAGGTCCTCAGAGGCTACGCGTGGGTTAGAACATTCGCTAGGCGTACGTCGCTATTTTTGTGGTGTTCGATTGATTTTCCCCGGATGCAAACATCGCGACTCAGGGATTTGCCGCCCCGCTGACAGTTGCATTGACCGTAGCTTGGAAGACGTGCGCGAGCGAGTCTTCTGCCTGTACCGTGATCCGGTGAGTTCCGGCCGACATTGGCAAGGAAGTGTTCACGCTTCCGCCAGTGCCAGTCCACACCTTCACCCGGTCCAGCCAGATGAACATTTTGGTCACGGTCGCCTCCGGGTCTGAACTCTGGGCAACGATGTTGACCGGCGAAGTCACTGTTGCACCATCTGCAGGGGAAGAGATCGTCACTGTGGGATTAGCCGCCGGTCCGACTGTGACATTAACGGTAGACTGAAACACCAGCGCATTTGCATCCTTCGCCTGCACAGTAATCCGGTGTGTTCCGGCAGTCATCGCCAGCGAAGTATTCACACTTCCGCCAGTGCCAGTCCACACCTTGACTCGATCCAACCAGATAAACATGTTGGTGACGGTCGCCTGCGGGTCCGAACTTTGCGCAACGATCTTGACTGGCGAAGTCACAGTTGCACCGTCTGCAGGAGAAGTGATCGTTACCGTAGGATTGGACGCTGCGACGGTAACATTAACTGTGGACTGAAAGACCTGCCCGTTGGCATCTTTCGCCTGCACCGTGATCCGATGAGTACCAGTCGGCAGTGGCAGAGAAGTGTTCACGCTTCCGCCACCACTAGTCCACGTCTTAACCCGATCTACCCAGATGAACATAGTAGTCACGGTCGCAGCGGAATCCCGTGCCCCTGCGACAATCGCGACCGGCGACTGGACCGTCGCATTCGCTGACGGTGTGCAGATCGTGACAGAAGGATCGGCCGCTCCCAACGGGCAACTACTAGAGGCGTTCGTAAGAAAGAAATCTAACTGATTCGAAAAATAGTCGTTCAGAGCCGCCGCTTGCGTCCCAGTATTAAAGCCTGATGCCTTCGCGCTGGAGGAAAACTGGCCGGGTGACTGGGTCAGCGTGTAGGTTCCGTCGGTTGCGGTAGTCGCGGTGGTCCCACCTACGTCAACTGTCGCGTTAGGAATAGGTTTGCACTTCGATCCTGAGCTTGATGTGCGAACTCGGCCAGTAACGGACGCGGTCCCACTACCCGGTACACCGTCGTTGTGCCACTTGAGGGTAAATTGGTCCGCGGAATCCGTGAGAAAGAGACCAGTGAACGGAGAATAGCTCTGAACTGAAATCGCATTTTGCGAGGGCGAAAACTTCATAATGCGCAAATAGCCATTGCCTCCGTTGGTCCAATCCTGCCAATTGGCAAAGATTTGATGAACGAAGTTGCCGTTCACTCCTTCATCCGAGCGGCGGGCAGTGAATTTGTTTGTAATGTGACCGCTCAGGACTAGGCTGATGTTCGGGTACTGACTGATTAGTTTGGCCCACAGCAAGGCTCCGTTGTTATCGCCAACCATATCTGAAGTGTCGCACTGGTCGACGGTGGTGCCATCCGAGTACAAGTAGCTATGGGTGACAACGATGACTTCTTTATCGGTGTTTGCGCTAAGAACCGTCTTGGCCCACTCGACAGCGGAATTGCGCGGCACGAATTCCAGCACCAGAATCAAATAGGTCTTGCCGCCCCATGTGAACGTCTCGTAGAAATTTTCATTGCTACCGCTTGGAAAATTTGAGGCGCCGTAGTAAGGTTTGCCCGCGTAACGTGATGGCCCGAAGCGCTGATTGAAATTCGTGGCCTGCCGATTCACAGGCGGCCTTTCATCGTAGTCGTGATTACCGATCGTCATCGCGTAAGGGATACCTGCCTGATCGAGAATACCGACGGAATGATCCGCATTGGCCCATTGAATGGGATCCGTGCCGACGTTAACAATGTCGCCTTCCCCAATGACAAGCTTGATGTTTTGCGCGGCGGCATTGTCCGCGACCCATTGCGTCTGCGAATCGAAAATTTGCGGATGGTCCTGCGAATAGAACTGGGTATCTGGAAGCACGACGATGGTGAAATCGCCGTTGGTTTGTGAACTTAGCGGGACAACCCACAGGATGACCGATAGAAGAATTATTGCGGGCAGAGTTTTCCCCCTGCCAAAATGAATCGGGTGAAACATAAGACCTCCTTAACCGTACAGGCAAGGTGGCCCAAAACAGGAGGTGTGTAGCGAAGCTATGCGCGGCGCGATCAATACTGCTCGTCGCGCTCAACGCTGGCTCGCTGCACTGTCAGCACGGGGTGAACGCCACACTGCAATTGGTATGAATCAGTTGCACAGTGCAGCGAGGTAGGGGAACCGCGTACTTCCATCGCGATTGGGACCGCTTTCTCGCGCGCAGCGATCAAAGCATACTCTGAAATGGAATCGGTTAACAAGACAATTAGCAAGCTGGCGTTAGCTGGTTTTGTAACAAAATTGTCTTCGCGTGCAATCCAATGCACGAAACACATCGACGAATCGGTGGCAACAAAAATTTCGCCTGCGCAGTTCCTATTGCGTAGGCCCGAACACAAACAGTTTGCTTCCGGTACCAACGTAGACCTTACCGTTGATCACGGTTGGGACCGCCCACTTAGCGCCAGCGCCAAGACTTCCACTGCGATAAAGCTCCTTGCTGACATCGGTGGCGTCGAACGCATGCAACGCCGCATCCGTCTTTGAATACTCGACAGCCCACACGATTCCATTACTCGACCCGTTCGATGACACTGCGGGCTGTGCGCCGGGGAAGCCGAACACATATGTACCTTGCGAACTCGGGGTTGTGGACAACTGCCCGGTGGAGGCGTTCAGGGTAAACATCTTGATTACATCCTTGTTCGCCGTGAAATAGATGTTTTGCTGCCAATAGGCCGGGGTCAGGAAACACCGGACACCAGTTCCAGGATCTCCGGTGCCTACAGCGTCATCAACTTCCTGAAGCAGGCTCATGTCATCCCGATCCAGAATGAACAGCGACGGGTATTTGCCGCAGCCAATGATCAGGTGCGGGTGACTGCCTGATTGGTCTGGGACCAGCAGCACTCCGCCGGCACCCAAATCGAGATCATGTGCCGCAAGGAAGGACTGGTTGGAGGGACTAAACGAACCGAGCAGCATGCTGAGGTTTGGCATCAACTTGACGAAGCTGTCAGAGAAGTTGGCAATCCCGTCCCAATGCCCGTTCGCTGTCATCGCGTACACGTTGCCGATCGGATCCGCAGCGAGGCCTGATCCTGCCATCCAGATCGAGCCTTCGGTGGCCGTTGGGGTAGCATTCCATACTCCAACTTGCGCTAACGATTGGGCGCTGTACGCGAATATCCAACCGTGATACGGCTGTGTATCGCCGTGAGATCCAAAGCCGATGTACACGTTGCCGTTAGCCAGGAGCAGTCCAGGCCGCTGCATTTGCTCCAATGGCTGCCATCCGTCAGTGTCGATCACCACTGGACTCCCGCCTTGCTCTTTTCCAGTTATCACATTTAATGCATGGAGCCGGAAAACCACGTTGCTATTCTCGAGCGTTTCCCCGACCACATACAGGGTGCCGGTATCGGGATCGATCACTGGCGTGCTTGTGATTCCGATTTCAGGGAAGATTGTGCTGTGAACCAGCGATTGCGGAACCGTCGTCGCACCTGCCGGCATCAAGCTGGTTTGCCAGAGAGGTGCTCCACCCCGGTCTGCGTCGAAGGCATAAACCGAATCGTGTTCGGTTGCAACAAATACCACGTTACGTACACCATCCGCCATCATCTGATTCGCCAAGTACAGCGGTTGAGCGTAAACCGACCCGTCTACAGAGTCGCTGAACAAGACACCGAACTGGCTGGAGTTCACATTGGCCGGGGTCAGCCTTGTTTCATTCCTTTGCTGCCCGGTCCTGGCGTTGTCATTCTTCCAGGTGGTGTAGTTCAACACCGTTCCACCAGATGTAACGGTGATATTGATCCCGCTCGACGTATAAACCACGCCACTCGACGCATCCTGAGCTTGTACTTCGATCAGGTGCGTGCCCGCAGCCAAGTCGACGCTGGTGTCGAACACATTGGTTTTCTGCTGCACTGTTTCGGGCTGATGGTCGATCCACAATTTCATGTAGTTAGCAGTTTCGTTGTAGGTCGCGTGGATGCTTACCGGGGAGCTTACGGTCGATCCATCCGTCGGGCTCTGCACTGTGACTGTAGGAATTGAGTTCTGAATCGTCACAGAGGCGCTACCCTTGTTGTTGCTCGAATCGGTAGCTGTCACTGCAAACGTTCCCGCGGTAGGACCCGCTGTATAGAGCCCGCTGCTGGTTATCGTTCCGCCCGTAGCTGACCAAGTAACTCCTAGGCCGGCGCTATCTGTGGCGGTGAACTGCTGTGTTGCGCCGGCATTGAGACTCACCGAAGCCGGGCTCACGGTCACAGTTGCGGTGGTGCCGCCAACGGTAATGTTTGCTGTGTTGGCGTAGATTTGCCCGTTCACGCTATCCAACGCCTGGACCGTAACTACGTGCGCTCCATTGCTGAGCGAAACCTGCTGGTCGAAAACGTTGGTGTTCGACTCCACCGTGCTGGCTTTGTGGTCCAGCCACAGCTTCATGTATTTGGCTGTCGCTGAGGCGCTGTAGGTGGCGTGCACATCTACGGGTGAGTTAACAGTCGCTCCATTCGTGGGACTCGTGATCGTTACCGTGTGCGATCCGCCGGAGCCGCCGACTGTGATGTTCGCCGTATCGGCGTAAATTTGCCCGTTCGCGCTATCCAATGCCTGGACCGTAACTACGTGCGCTCCATTGCTGAGCGAAACCTGCTGGTCGAAAACGTTGGTGTTCGACTCCACCGTGCTGGCTTTGTGGTCCAGCCACAGCTTCATGTATTTGGCTGTCGCTGAGGCGCTGTAGGTGGCGTGCACATCTACGGGTGAGTTAACAGTCGCTCCATTCGTGGGACTCGTGATCGTTACCGTGTGCGATCCGCCGGAGCCGCTGCTGACAGTGATGTTTGCTGTGTCCGCATAAATTTTTCCGTCTGAGCTATCGAGTGCCTGTACCGTAATTGTGTGCGCGCCATCGCTGAGCGAAAGCTGCTGGTCGAAAACGTTGGTGTTCGATTGCACCGTGCTGGGGTTGTGGTCCACCCAAAGCTTCATGTACTTGGCGGTAGCTGATGCAGCGTATGTCGCATGCACGTCCAGTGGCGCGCCAAGGGTTGCGCCGTCAGTGGGGCTCGTGATCGTCACTGTCCCAGCGAAGGCCGCCGGCGCGATGGCGAGGATACATATCAAAGAGAGTATTGCGGTCAGCACAATTTCGACCTTTCTGCTGGTTGGCGACGACGGGAATTGAAGACCGTGGGGAGAAAGAGTTGCGGCCAGTGACGCGACTTCCATAGTTCCTCGGCGGGAACTCAGATGCTAGCCGCTTTCCTCGTGTTTCTTCAAGCTGGTTGCGAAATTTTTTGTACGAGTTTTCCGGCGAAAATCATGTAGTACACCTAGTGGTTAATAAGTATTTTCCCTTAGAAAAGCGCCGCCGGACGATCTTCTGCTCCTCAATCAGAGCCGCTGCACACTTTTTGAAAAGGTCGAAGATTACGCCGGTCACGCGATAGAGAAGAAATCTCGCCAAAAATGCACTAAAGATTTTTGTCAATCGAAACCGCCAGAGTAGGATGGGCGCACATTTTGCAAAACAATTCTGGAGGTTGTTTTGAGATTTTTTTCACAGTTCGCTGGAGGCTTGGTTCTGCTCGCGTCAACGTTTTCGTTTACGCAAACCGTAACAATAGTTTCGCCGAGGGAGGGCGCCACAACTTCACCGGTTCGTGTGGTCGCAAATTTCTCCGATATCGGCAGCATCGCGGCAACCACTGTGTTGGTTGATGGCGCTGCAGTCATGCAAGGTGGCGCGGTTACGCCGCTCGATGTCACCATCCCGATTTCGCCAGGAAACCACGAGATAACCGTCACGGCAGTTAATGACGACGGAAGAGAAAGTTCAGCATCTACCGCAGTGGACATTTCCGCGCCAGACGCCATGATGGCTGAGGCGACAGTTGGTTCAGCGACCACTGGCAGCAGCGGATCGCACACTGTGACGATCACTGGCCCCAGTGATGGTGCGACCGTCGGCTCGCCATTTGACGTCCATGCAACTTACGGCGCCACGGCGAAATTCATGAAGCTGTGGGTCGACTACTCACCCAGCACAACGGAATCGAACACCAACGCTTTTGATAAGCAGGTTTCTCTCAGCTCTGGCGCGCACAGGATTACCGTGCAGGCGATGGATAGTTCCACGGGTCAAGTCTATGCCGATACTGTGAACATCAACGTGGGTTCGACCAGCAGCAGCACCAGTACCGGCAGCACTGCCACTTTCAGTAAGATTGAAGAGAAGTCTGGTTGGTACACAGCTCCAGACCAGGGCTCTCCAGACTGCAGTTCCAAACCGACATTGACGAAGACGCCCTCGATTGATG